>WAMH01000186.1 GCA_015522395.1 Thermococcus sp.
CCCAGATTCCGGTGTAGACGTGCCAGTTCACCCCCGTGCCGGTGTCGATTATCAGGGCTTCTCCGCCATCCCGAACGAGGTAGACGTTGGAGTCCCAGCCCATTCCGCGGAGCATCACCGTGTGGGGAGGTATCTCGATTGGGATCGCACGATATCCTCGCACGTTCAACGCCATCACCTCTAGAAGGGGCTCGAGGGGGGACCGCGTCTTCATCTCGGGGGAGCAGTCCCGTCAGGAGGGATGAATCTCTTCATCGCCCTTCAAACCTACGCGGGGAGGTTTATAAACTCAACCGCCAATGTGAGTTAGGTGACCCAAATGAAGACAGAACGTGCGAAGGAGATACTCCTTCAGCTTTTGAAAATTCCCTCACCCTCGGGGAAGGAAGACCGGATAATGCTCCACATCATGGAGTTCCTCCATAAACTAGACTACGACGTCCACATCGAGAGCGACGGCGAGATTATAGACCTCGTCGTTAACCCCGATGCCGATCTCTTCTACGAGGTTCACGTTGATACAATCCCCGTAAGGGCCGAACCCTTCGTCAGGGGCAACATAATCTACGGAACCGGCTCGAGCGACATAAAGGGAGGGGCAGCGGCGATACTCCTCATGACGGAGAGCCTCCGGAAGGAAGGCAAAGACCTCAATGTTGGCGTCGTCTTCGTCAGCGACGAGGAGCTTGGAGGAAGGGGAAGCGCCCTCTTCATGGAACGCTACAGGCCCAAGATGGCGGTCGTCCTGGAGCCGACCGATCTAGAGGTCCACATCGCACATGCGGGCAACATAGAGGCCTATTTCGAGGTGGACGGTAAAGAGGCTCACGGCGCCTGCCCCGAAAGCGGTGTCAACGCGATTGAGGAGACCTACAAGATGCTGGAGGAGATGAAGAAGCTCGAGCCGTTCAAGCAGAAGGGCAAGTACTTCGACCCGCACATCGGTATACAGGAACTCGTCTGCGAAAACCCCGTCTATCTCATCCCAGCGCTCTGTAAGGGACGGCTTGAGGCCAGACTCCTCCCGGACCAGGAGGTGGAGGATATACTCGACCTTCTCGACCCGATATTCGACGAGTACACCCTGAAGTACGAGTACACTGAGATATGGGACGGCTACGAGCTCGAGGAGGGCGAAGAGATAGTCCAGCTCGCCAAGAAGGCGATGGAGAGGACGGAGGTAGACGAGTTCGGCGGAATGAGGAGCTGGACGGACGCGATAAACTTCATGTACAACGGGACAAAGACGATAGTCTTCGGCCCCGGCAACCTAGATATCTCACACACGAAGAACGAGCACATCGATGTCAGGGATGTCGTTACCGCGAGCGAGTTCCTCAAGGTTCTCAACGAGGTCTACGGCAGCTAGTTAGGGCAAGCCTTATTATGAGCCCCCCACCAGTAACTGGTGGGGGTCAGGTACTCTACGATTCGCCCGCCTTTTCTCCTTCTTCGCCCTTCTCCTTCTTGTCCACCCAGAAGCGCCTCGTTCTTATGAACTGCCTCTCGCGCTCCATTAATGCAACCAAAAGCGCGTCGCCCCTATATTGGGCCAATATCCTTGCCGCCGTGTCCGGCCCGGTTCCGTAGCTCGCTAAAGCCAGAACGGCCTCGAAGCCGTAGGAATCCACGAGGTCGGCGGCCTTGAGCAATTTCCTGTAGGTTCTCTCCTCCTTCCTTTCGAGAGGCTTTCCGTGGCGAACCTTCTCAAGCACCGGCAGGAACTCCTCCACATCTATCGGGTGAGCTATTGCTAACATCTTCGAGCCGCAGCGCGGGCACTCCCTATCTTCGATGCTCCTCAGCCTCGAAACCCCTGTCTTCGAGTGCCAGCCGCAGTTGGTACAGACTAACACGACTTCGTGGTCGAGCAGCCTGTTCCTGAACAGTTCGAGGATCTCGTACCTTTCAAGCGTTCCGCTCAGCAGGAACTCGCCGCCAACCGTCATGTTGAGCCTCGCCAGCGTCGAGGGCTCCCTTCTAAGCTCTGTCTTCACTCTCATCGTGCCCCTCTTGAGCATCTCCAGCACCAGCTCCCCCCTGCGAACGTCCACCTTGTCGTGGTACAGCTCGTTGAGGGTTTCCCTCTCGATTACAGTCCCCTCGAAGAGCCTCTCAACGCGCCTTATCTTAGCGTCCCTTCTCAGGGCACCAAAGCGCTTCGCAACGTTCAGCATGCGCCAGCGGTAAGCGTGCGAATCTCTCAGCGCCCTGGCAACTATGAACTCTAAGCTCTCCGGCTCCCCGTAGAGGTAGCCCTTCACCTCCTCAGGGTTCAGCTGGAAGGGCGTCTTGAACACTATCGCGTGGGCCTGCGCCCTGACCGAGAAGACCCCCCCGTAGCGCAGGATCAGGAATGAATGCACGAGCCTTCCGAGGGCTTCGTTAGTCCTGTTGCCAAAGTCCGCGTGGATTACCAGTACCTTTGGCGTGCTCTCCACGACAATATCCCTGTCGGTTGAAAACGGTTCGCTCTTTATCTCCCCGAAGGCCCTTTCCAGTTCCCTCTCCCTGAACTCTACGCCCTCCAAAAGCTCCTTCGCCTTCTCAAAGTCAAAGGCCAACTCCCTCTTCAGCCTGCCGACGGCAAAGGCAACGCTGAAGGGGACGGGAATCATCTCGCCCTCCCAGCTCGGTATCGCGCTCTCCAAACTCCTGCTTTCGCGAACCTTGATCAAACGGCTCTCGTCGTCTATCTTGAGCACTATCCAGCTCCGCCCGTTCATGACGAAGTCCATGCCCTCCTCAAGATCCATCACGAACCGCTCATCCAGCCGCCCTATGATGTGCCCGCTCCCGGCGTCGAAGACCCTCCAAGAAACCTCGTCCGGGATCGTCGAGAGGTTCTCGTAGTAGTACTGGAACGCCCCCCTACGGAGGTAGAGGAGGTTTTTCCCCTCGTCGTAGCCTATCAGCCGGGCGTCCTCGAGAACCCCCATGACATCAAGGTAGTCCTCCCAGCTTAAATCTCTGTAAACGTAGGCTCCCCTCGCTATCTCATAGGGCTTCTCGCGCGGCAGACGCTTGTACTCAACGAGAAGGCCCACGATAAAGTGAGCGAGAACATCAAGGCCGCCCATCGGCTTGACCGCCTCAAAGCGCCCCTCCAGGGCGTGCTTCGCTATTATCAAACTCTGGAAGTAGTCCTCGACGTTGGAGGTTATCACATAGGCCTCGCTGACCTCTCCAACCCTGTGCTTCGCCCTCCCCGCACGCTGGACCAAACGGTTCACCTGGCGCGGACTCATGTACTGAATCACGACGTCGACGTCGCCGATGTCTATGCCTAACTCCATCGACGAAGTGCAGATTAAGGCCCGGATTTTTCCCTCCTTGAGCGCCCTCTCCGCCTTTATCCTTGCCTCCTTGGCGAGGGAGCCGTGGTGAACCTCAACGGGTTTACCCCAGGCTTTCAACCGGTGTGCTAAAATCTCGGCGAACTGGCGGGTGTTGGTGAAGATGAGTGCCTTTCCATACTTTTCCACTATCTCCCAGAGAAGCCTTAAGCGGGCTGCTATCTCAGGCGAGAGGCTCAGCTCCCGGGCGAGTTTTTCGTCTTTCTCGTCCGGCTTTGGGTAGAGGACATGGAAGCGGTAGTTCTTCTTCCAGGAAGGCTTTACTATGGTATCGGCTTTAAGCCACTCCCTTACCTCGTCCTCGTTGCCGACCGTTGCGGTCATTCCTATCCTCTTGAACTCCGCAATCTCTGCTAAACGCTCAAGGTTAAGAAGGAGCTGTGCCCCGCGCTTGTTGTCCACCAGCTCGGCTATCTCGTCGACGATGACGAACTTCACGTTCTCAAGGTGTTTTCTGAGTGATTTGACCGTTAGGATGACGCCGAGGGTTTCAGGGGTTATAATGAGCATCTGGGGCGGGTTCTTCGTCTGCTTGGCCTTTCTGTAGGCTGAAGTGTCGCCGTGCCTGATTTCAACGGTTACTCCCAGCTTTCTTCCCCACCACTCGAGCCTCTCGAGCAGATCCCTGTTCAGGGCCTTGAGTGGAGCCACATACAGGACAGAAATCGGCTTAAGGCTGTTCTCAAGGATTTCGTTGAACACCGGTAGAACAGCGGCCTCGGTCTTTCCCGAGCCGGTTGGAGCTATTATCAGGACGCTCTTTCCTCCGCTAACCTCTCTGAAGGCGTCCTGCTGGAGCCTGTTGAGTTTTCCGAAGCGCTCTCGAATGGCTCTCTTGATGAGGGGGTGCATGGTTGGACATCTTCTGGGCGATTTATAACCCTAACCGCTAAGCTTATAAATCGATATATCGTTCGATACATCGGTGATAAAGATGAACGTCGAGAAGAGCTCAGGGTACGATCTGAGCTACGCGAAGAGGGCCATGCTAGTTGTAGTTATTCTCCCTCTCCTCGTCATGTACACGGAGGCGATGCTTACTCCCGCTTTGCCGACCATCCAGAAGGAGTTCGCGATAAACCCCAACGACGTGAGCTGGATTCTCACCATCTACCTCCTGGTTGGAACGGTCAGCGTCGCGCTCTTCGGGAAGCTTGGAGACATGTACGGAAAGAAGAAGATGTTTCTTGTGGCTTTGGCGTTCTACACAACCGGCGTTAGCTTGAACGGCTTTGCCCCGAGCTTTCACTGGCTCCTGGTCACAAGGGCCATCCAGGGAGTTGGGATGGCCATCTTCCCCCTCGCCTTTGCGCTGGTTAGGGAAGAGTTCCCGCCCGAGATGGTGCCGCAGGTTCAGGGAATGATAAGCGCGATGTTCGCCGTCGGTATGGTCATAGCCCTTCCCCTCGGCGCGTGGGTCACCCAGAACTACGGGTGGAGGTGGACTTACCACTCCGCCGCTCCCTTCGCGATCCTCATGTTCTTCCTGGCATGGAAAGTGCTCAGGGAGAGCCGCTACATAAATCCCGGGAGGGTTGACTGGGTCGGGGCTGTTCTCCTCACCGTGGCGGTCGTTCCCGCCCTCGTTGGCGTTACACGGGCACCGAACATTGGCTGGACCGCAGAGCAGACGCTCGTTCTCTTCGGGGTTGCGGTGGTGGGTGCGGCCTTCCTGGTCCTCTGGGAGAAGAAGGCAGAGAACCCTCTCATACCGCTTGGTATCGTCACAGCCAGGAATCCCGCTATAGTCAACGTCGGAATAATGCTGGCTGCCTTTGGGATCTCCATGATGAGCCAGGCGGATACATATATCCTCCAGATGAAGCCCCCCTATGGATTCGGCAAGACTATACTGGAGAGCGGGTTGCTCATGACCCCAATGGCGGGTGTAATGCTCGTCGTCGCCCCCCTTGCAGGTAAGGTCATGCCGAAGATCGGTGCAAAGCCCCTCGCGGTCGCAGGAGCGCTGACGGCCAGTGCCGGACTCGCGGTGCTCTCGAAGTACGTTACTTCGATGGGCCTCTGGGAGTTTGTGACCCTAATAACAATCGTCGGGACCGGGATAACACTGATGAACATCTCCCTCATCAACATCCTCGTCTTCAGCGTTCCCCAGCGCGTCATGGGGGTGGCGACCGGGGCAAACAGTCTCTTCAGGAACTTCGGCTCCACTTGGGGGCCAGCCATAGCCGGAACGGTCATGAGTACATACTACATCCTCTTCCACCCGCCCGGGACGCCGAGCTTTGTACAGATAAAGATACCCACACCGAAGGCCTACGAGGTGCTCTTTGGAACCTCAGCACTGATATACGTCTTCCTCGCCCTGCTGAGCCTTGCCCTTGTAGAGGTCATGAAAGGGGGCAAGATAAGGGAGGTGGAAGATGCGGGAGAGAAAGAGGTAGTTGTCGAGTGATTCAGTTCTCATTTTCCCTGTTTCTCTTTTTGCCCATTTTCCGGCGTTCACTCTCCCCTGTACGCCTTCAGATAAAGTTCTTTGATTTCTTTGACGGTAGGCTCAACTGGATTAAAAGCGGTTAACCCATCGCGATAGGCTTTCTGTGCCATGTCCTCCAGCCTTGCCATGAAGGTTTCCCCGTCAACTAGCTCGCTCAGCTTTGGAACGTTCGCTCTCAGGTTGAGCTCTTTAACTTCTCTGAGGAGTTCTCTCCAGTCCTTCAGGTTAAGCTCCCTTGCTATCTCGTCGTAACGTTTCCTCGCGTATTCGCTTTTGCTCGCGTTGAACTCGATAACGTAGGGCAGGAGGATTGCGTTGAGGAGTCCGTGTGGACCGATCCACGCCGCCTTGTGACTCATCGCATGAGCTAAACCAAGGCGCGCGTTCAGGAACGCTATTCCAGCCATCGTGGCTGCGTAGTGCATCTTCTCCCTTGCCTTTTCGTCGCCCTCAAGACTCCTCTCAAGGAAGGCAAAAACGGTTTTCATTGCTTTTATTGCCATCGCGTCGCTGAAGTCGTTGGCTACCTTGGTGGTGTAGGCCTCTATTCCATGAACTAGAACATCCAGCCCGGAGTTTCTCGCAACTTCCCTCGGCATTGTCATAGGTAACCTGGGGTCGAGTATAGCAACGTCCGGCGCTATCTCCTGACTAACGATGTTGTACTTTACTCCGTTCTTCTTCAGCACGCTCGCCGCTGAGACCTCACTTCCAGCTCCGCTCGTAGAGGGTATCGCGATGAGTTTGGTTTTGAGTTTGGGAACCGGTTTGGGCTTTGAAAAGCGGTCGATGAATGCAATCTCCTCGAAGTTCAGCTCCGGAGCGTCGTAGAAGACCTTTAAGGCCTTGGCCGTGTCGATGACGCTCCCTCCACCGAGGGCAACGAGCAGGTCTGGCTGGAACTCCTCCCTGAGCTTGGGCAGCCGCTCCTCGACCGTCTCAATGCTCGGCTCTGCGGGAAGGCCGGTTATGGAGAAAACCTCCGCCCCTGCTTCTCTAATGTAATCCTCGGCCTCGCTCAGGAAGCCGTGCCTCTTCATAGACCCTGAGGAGAGTATAAGAACGCGTTCGTAACCAGAGGCCTCTTTCGAGAGGGCCTCTAAACTCCCTTCACCTTCGATAATCCGGGTTTTCAGCCAGAACATTGGCACCACCGGATGGAGTTGCGCATGAGGGCTTTTAACGTTCTCGGGGAAAAATCAAAAAGGCCAGATAGAGCCGTCATCCCAGATTATTGAACAGCCTCTTCAAGTTCCTCTCAAACGGCGGCCAGACAACGCCCCTGTCGGTTATTATCCCGGTGAGGTACTTGTGCGGCGTAACGTCGAAGGCAGGGTTGTAGACGTCAACATCAGGGGCAATCTTGCAGCCGCCGCAGGTGAGGACTTCCTCCGGCTTGCGCTCCTCTATGGGTATCTCCTTCCCGCTCTTGAGGCTCATGTCTATCGTCGAGAGCGGCGCCACCGTGAAGAACGGTATCCCGTGTTCCTTCGCGAGGACAGCGAGGCTGTAGGTCCCTATTTTGTTGGCGAAGTCGCCGTTCGCTACGATCCTGTCGGCGCCGACTATTATCGCATCGACCTTTCCCTGCTGCATCACGAAGCCCGCCATGTTGTCGGTTATGAGCTTGAGCGGAATTCCATCGTAGTGGTACTCCCAGGCGCTCAGGCGGGCGCCCTGAAGGACGGGCCTCGTCTCGTCCACCCAGAGGAGCTTGAGGTTTCCATCGCGGTGCATAACCCTGAGCACGGCCCCAACCGTCCCAAGCTGGACAGTGGCGAGGCTGCCAGCGTTGCAGTGCGTTAAAACGTTCCCCTCGGGCAGAACTTCAGCACCGTAGTGGCCCATCCTGAGGTTGGCCTCGACGTCCTCGTCGGCAATCTTCTGGGCTTCAGCGACGATGAGCCTCTTTATCTCCTCCAGCGGGCTTTCGAGGTACTCCTCCACAAGCTTCTTGATCCTGTTGAGCGCCCAGAAGAGGTTCACAGCGGTTGGCCTCGTGTTCTTGAGCCTGTCGTAAGCGGAATAAAAGCCGTCCATGAACTCGTCCTTCGTTTTAGCTTTAGCTGTGTCCGCGTAGAGGGCTAAGCCAAAGGCAGCCGCCGTTCCAATGGCAGGCGCACCGCGGACCTTCATCGTGACTATAGCGTCTGCCACCTCATCGACGGTCGTCAGCTCTATTGTTCTGAACTCCCTCGGAAGGAGCGTCTGGTCAATCATGATGACCTTTCCTTTTTCATAGCGAACGCTCCTCGGGAGCCTCGTGAGTTCTTCAGGCTTATACCTCAACTCCACCGCTATCACCCCAAAGGGTTTAAGGGAAGAACTTAAAGCTCCTTCGGTGAGCCAAATGGTGCTGAGAATATTCGTGACCGGCCCTGCCGGCGTTGGAAAGACGACTTTAGTGGAGAGAATTGCGAAGGAAGCCGACCGCTGGGGCTACATCGTCGGCGGAGTGATAACGCGGGAAGTGCGCAGGGGCGGAAGGCGCATCGGGTTCAGGATAATCGCCCTCGATACCGGCGAGGAAGGAACCTTGGCGAGCATCAGGGGAACGTCCCACCTGCCGGGAGTTCCCTTCGGGAAGTACGTTGTCCACGTTGACGAGATCGAGCGCGTCGCCGTTCCCGCCATAAAGCGCGCTCTGGTCGAGGCCGATTTAATCGTCATCGACGAGATAGGCCCGATGGAGTACAAGAGCGACAATTTCGCTAGGGCCGTCGGGGAGGTCCTGAAGTCGGAGAAGCCCCTTTTGGCGGTCGTCCACAGGCACTTCGTGGACAGATTCCGCCCCCTGGGTGAGCTCCACACGTTGAGCTTTGAGAACAGGAACACCAAGTTTGGGATAATCTTGGACAAGGTTATGAAAGAGCTGAAGGGCTAAAGGTTGAGGCTGTCCTTGCAGCTCTCGCACACCCACTTCTCCTCTCCCTCGATGTAAACCTTGTATAACGGCCCGTACTGGCCGCACAGCTCGCAGATACCGTATACCTGTGTTTCCTCCGTGTATTCTTCTTGCTCCTCCTGATTCTGAGCGGTTAGCGCGCTCAGAAGGTCCGCCGCTGTGACGAATCCTATTGGTTTTCCCAGTCTCGTGACGAGGAGCCTTCTGATGCCCTTGTCCATCATCCTGTCTATCGCGTCCTGAACGTCATAGTCGTCCTCGATGGTTATTGGGTTCTCTGTCATGACCTCCTCGACCTTGACGGTCTTGGGATCCCTTCCCTTAGCAACGACCTTATCAAGGATGTCGCGGTCGGTTATTATTCCTACTATTTCGTCGTCTTTGACAACCACAGCACTCCCGACCTTATTACGCGAGAGCACCTTGGCGACCTTGTGAACCGTGTCACTTGGTTTGACTATCACTGCCTTTCGTTTTACCACTTGCCCCACGGTTGTTCTGGGCGTCATTCTACCACACCTCTCAGCGGGGGTCTGTCCAGAAACTTAAAAACCTTTCTTCAAAATTTTCTCCGGAGGATGTAAAATGCCACCAGAAACGTTACCACGAACGCTAAAGTGGCCAGTCCAAGTAATATTACCATGGTGTGGCTCATTAACTCCCCTTTCATTTAGCTTGTCTATATGGTACGAGACCGTTGAGATGGGGAGATTAAGCTCCTTTGAGATCTCACTTATTGAAAGCTCCCTGTCCTCGAGGAGATGGAGTATTGCCAGGGCCTTCTCATTTGTCAAAATCTGTGCAAGCTCCTTTGCCCTTTCGTCGTGAATATCCATGGTCTCAAAATCCAACCACTCCATCTAGAGGGGTAAGGAAAAACAGCATATTAAAGATTTCCACAGCTTCAAAAGAGCTTGAAGCAAACCATGAGAGTAAAAGGAAAGGATCAGATTCACGGCTTCTCGAGAACTATCTCAATGGTCGAAGTGTTGGCAGTCCTGCCGTCGGCAGTTGGAAGCTCTTCGGTGCCGATCCTGATCTCCTTGACCCTGACCTCTGGGAGGAACCTGTTCCTGACGATCTCGGCGACGTCAACGGCCCTGCTGATGGCCCTACCGCGAGCCTTAACACTGACCTCCTTGGCACCCTCGTTGAACTGGGTTATAACGGCCAGGACGTAGTTCATAACCGGCTTCTTTCCTATGTAGACAACGTGCTCCTCAGCCATTTCTGGCACCTCCGGAAGTTTTGTCGTTAGGCTATCTTTGAGATTCAGTTAAATACTTTTCGGTTGTTTTACCAGCTTTACGGGACATTTCTGGGGTTTCTATGAGTCACTCCCCTTTATTGAAGGTGCTCAATTGGAGTATTATTTAGTTTAGAAAAACAGGGAGGATACCAATGGAAATCATTGACTAAAGGATTTATGAACTTTTTTAGTGGAGTTCTCCTTTCTAGGGGTTTTAATATTCTGCATTGGTATCCTGGTATCCCTCAAATTTCCCTAGTCATATTTAACAATTTTTTAAAGTGTTATTTTTAAATATAATTATAGTTATTTTATTAATTAAATATTTTTATAATTTTATTTAAATTAGATTATATGTTAAATTCTCCTATAATAAATTTTATATAAAATACAATATTAACTTTTAAAAACTTGCATTGTTTTACGCTAGTACATGGTTCAATAATATCTTTAGGAAGAAATTAACAGCTTTGATCCCGTTATCCTGTGATTTCCCCCATAATATCCTTCGTATCCGTCGTTTAATAAACATCCCAATGTTCTAAGGGTTAACGTTGAAGGTGGACAGTACATAGTGAGGCAATATCACTATTTTAGCCTCATGGTTGACGGCAAAGCTTGCAACTCGGGTTTTAGAATGAACATAAATGTTCGTGAAAATTAGATATAATATACCTTATATCCAATTCTAGAGTACATAAGTGTTCATTTAATAGGCTGTCTCAGGATGCACAAAAGGAGACAATAAAACATGCATAAGTGCAACTATCCTGTCTTTTTAAAAAACAATTGGCTTTTTCCGAAGCCCGGCCCTTACTTACAGGATTTTCAGCACACGGTCGTCGGTGGCCATACTCGTCGTACTACCTTGTGAATGATAGTGCTATGGAGCATCGTCTATCGGTGCTTGTCACACATTACGGTTTATAAGAAGGGTTACTATGCAAAGTCCCGTACTAAGGTTTGGTTCTTATGGATCCTGTATACAGGTTCTGTGGTTCTCGTGTTCTCTCTGAAATAACTATCTTCAGTTGTAACCCATTTTTGGTCAATGTAATCCGGCTACATGAGATAATTTATCCGTTTTCTAGAGGCATCTGGAGATAGCAGGTTTCAAATGCCGACTGGATGCTGACAGGTATACACTTCTATACAGATTTGTTTTTACAATTTGTTATAATAAATTTTGCAGATTTTTTACTTATTTAATTAGTGATTTTTATAAAAAGATTAATTTTTATTTTAATTGTTGATTAAAATATTTAAATCTCAACTTTTTATAATAGATATTAATTTAACTTTTATTTTAGTTAATCTGACAATATTATATAATAGTTAATATTCACTCAAAAATTTGAGAGATAAGACCGGCATGAAAATTAGGATACTCTAAAAAAGACTACGTATCGTAGCGGCTTTAATCACCCAGAGAACTGCTATCGATGTAGAATTCCGAAATTAAAGCGGTTATCTCTCTTTTTCCATCATCTCTTTGGGAATCTCATTGCCCTGCGGGAGAATTACCAGCTCTCTTCCTTCAATTATCATCTGGGCAACTTTCTTCCTAGCGGAACTGAGGGCCCTCCACACGGTTCCCCGGGAAACTCCCATCATTTCTCCGGCTTCTTCCTGGGTTAGCCCCTCGTAATCAACAAGCCTGAGGGCCTCAAACTCCTCATAGGTCATGAAGACGGGTTGCTTGGGTTGTTCAATAGGGGAAAGAACCGGGTAAAAATGCCTAACCTCGGGGATGAGGCCTATTCTCCTCATCTTCCTCTTTCTTCCCCGCCTACGGCCCCAACCAGCTCCTCTTCTTCCCGGCATCTCTATCGGGAGCAATTATAGATGGTACGCTTTATAGGTTTTCCCCCGCACCAGAATAGTTATAACGCGGTAGCAGTTACAAAGATGGGGTGAGAAAGATGAAGTTCGCGGTAATCGAGAGAAAAATCGGCTGGCACAAAGATTTTGACAGCTCGCACTTCCTCGCGCTTCCATACGAGAGTAAGTGCCTCCGGATTCACGGCCACACGTACAACGTCGACGTTGAGGTGTGGGGTGAGCTCAACGAGAACGGAATGATATTCGACTTTAACCATCTCAGCAACCTAGTTAGGTCACTCGACCACAGGATCCTCGTGAGTGGGGAATGGATCGTGGAGAAAAATGCCGGTAGGATTATCATCGAGAAGAACGGAAAGCGCATAGAACTCCCCGAGAGTGAGGTGGTTGTTCTTGACAAGCCCAACGTCACGGCAGAGTACATAGCGGAGTGGTTCGCCGAGAGAATAGCGGAGAAAGCAGGGGACAACGTGAGGAAGATAAGGGTTAAAATCTGGGAGGATCCAAGGAGCTACGCCGAGGTAACACTCGGGAGGTGATTCCTCAGCACCCCTCCCCCCTCTTTTCTGGGATCTCCCCATCAATGCCGCACTTCTCGTAGAGCGATTTCAGCAGTTCCCCGGTCTTCCCTTTAAGTTCCCTGAAATACTCTTCCCCAAACGTTTCCTCGGCCTCGAGGGTCAGGAGATAGGCGGTTTTCATGTACGCCGCCCCAATATCGTAGTCGCTCTTCTCAGCTATCTTCTCCGCGATATCAACTATGTGGCCCACGAAAGAGTGGAGGATCCTGCGGTAGTCATTCACAAAACCGTTCTCGTTGAGCCACCCTTTCAGGGTCAGAAAGAGCTTGAAGGCTGGAACCTCGACGCTTTCATCGTTGAAACGGCGATAGCTTATGAGCAGGTACTGAAAGAGGGAAATGAGAAATTTTCCGACGTCTTTCTCAGTGCCACCGTTGGAGATGACGAACTCCTCGAACTCTCTCAGGCCGCGCTTTCCGCTCTCTCCAAAGGCCCTCAGTACTGCCGCGTAGGGCGTGGAGTACCTGGAAAAGTCAACGCTCTCCAGCTCGGGTATCTCGGGAAATACCTTCATTATACCCTCTTTCACTTCCATTCAACCACCCAAAGTGTTAAAGGGTGGCGGTTTTATTAGCTTTGAGGTGGGATCATGAAGTTCAAGCCGGGCAGAATTTTTCTTCTGAGGGTCCCTGAGGGGGAAGACCTGCCAGAGTTCATTAATAAGTTCGCCGAGAAACGGGGGTTGCGGACGGCCATTGTTAAGGGTATCGGCTCCGTCAGAAATCCCGTTGTGGGATATTACTCTGAGGAGATTAAGGCCTACAAGAGAATCGAGCTCTTTGGGACATTTGAACTGCTGACACTCCTGGGTAACGTCAGCATCAAGGATGGGAAACCCTTTGCACACCTCCACGTTACTCTCGGAAACGCGAACGGCGACGTCTTTGGCGGGCACCTCATGAAGGGGGAAGTCTTTGTTGCGGAGCTCTACGTTCAGGAGCTCGTTGGTGAGCCGCTGGTAAGGAAGGATAGAGGTGATAACCTCAGCCTCTGGGACGAAGAACCTTTGTGAACCTTTTCCATATTAGTGTGTAGTGCCACGCAACGATTCCGAAGACCCCTACGAACTCGGCGGGTGCAACTCCAGCAAAGTGGTTCCTTGCCCACGTTGCCAGAACCCAGCCGGTGATGAAGAGCGCGACGGTGAACACTGCCAGGCCCTTCTCTCCGGACAGGCCAATCCCGATTCCGGCTATGAGAAGGCCGAGGCTTGAAAAGACGAAGAAGCCCCAGCTGACGTAGTAGTGTGGTGAAGTTCCCTCGGGGAATATGCCGATTAGCGCTAGGAAGCCAAGGCCGACGATGAAAATGACAATTCCTGCTTTCTCAATCAGATTCTTGACTTCTCCCAGAAGGCCAATCGCGTAGTAAATCGCTAGAAGCGCCGAGATCACGAGGGAGACGTTGAGAACCCAATTGTACCTGAGGCCTAGCCTTCCAAGGTCGCTTATCGCGTTTTCCGTGAGGTGCCACCAGGAGCGGTTCAGGGAAACGGCCACCCAATTCCCGCTAGCGCGACAACTGGGGCAAGTATTCCCGCATAAAGCTGGCTCTTTTTCATCGCCACCACGTTCGGGTAAAATCAAGGAGATAGAAAAGGGTTGCGCTTTAGACATCAGAACACCGAGTTTAGCCTTCCGCCGTCAACCGGAATCATGGCGCCGTTTATGTAACCTCCCAGCTCGCTCGCGAGGAAGGCCACGAGGTAGCCTATCTCCTCAGGCTCGCCGAGCCTCCCGAGGGGTATCGGCTTCGCGTAATCCTGGAGGGCTTCCTCAACGGTCTTCTCTTCCCTTTCGGCCCTGTCCTTCGCCAGCTGAACCATCCTGTCCGTCCGAATTATGCCGGGCATTATTCCGTTGACGGTTATCCCCTTCGGTCCGAGCTCCTTGGCGAGCGTTCTAACGAGGCCGGCCATCGAAATCCTGACCACGTTGCTGAGGGCTATGTTGGGTATCGGCTCCTTTATGGCAACACTCGTGGAGTAGACTATCCTGCCGAAGCCCTTCCTCTCCATCGCCGGAACGAGGGCCCTTGTCAGGTAGATCGCGGGGTAGAGAAGGAGATTTACCGCGCCTTCCCAGTCGGCCATGTCCATCTCCATGAAGTAGCCAGGCTTTGGACCGCCGGTGGAGAAGAAGAAAATATCCGGCTCGCCGATGCTTTCGAGTTTCTTCACGGTCCTTTCAAGGTCTTCGCGCTTCGTTAAGTCTGCAACGATGTAATGAGCTTCAACGTCGCTTTCAGCCTTTATCTTCTCCTTTGCTTTCCTCAGGTTCTCCTCGCTCCGGGAGAGGAGTATCACATCGGCCCCGGCTTTTGCCAGAACCCGCGCAACGCCGAAGCCTATGCCCTTGCTGGATGCGGTTGTGAAGGCCAGCTTTCCGGAGAGGTCTATCCCCAGCATGAGAACCACCACAAAAGGTTGTCCTGGGGGTAAAAAAACGTTACCGGTCGTTGCCGATCCAATCAGTACTTTATCCTCGGGTTGTACTCAAGAAGCATCAGGCCGTTCTTGAATATCCTTATCGTTCCGCTCTCGGAGAGGCTTATGGCCATTGCCTTTGTCACCTTGGTTATGCCGGCTGCCGCTATATGCCTGCTTCCGAGGCCTGGCGGAAGCATGAGGTCGATGACCTTCGGCTCGACTTCCAGGTATCTTCCCGCGGCTGTTATCCTGCCGTTGTCCCGTATAATGAAGGCGCCGTCGAGCTGGGCAAACTCCTTTATGATCTCCTTGCTCTCCCTGTCGAGGACGTTGACGTTGTGGCCCTTGAAGGGATTGGGAATGAGCGGGTGGGAGTGCCTCAGGACCCTCCTTGTGTCCCCGATCACGAATATGGTTCCCACGGGGGTCCCCTCGCGACCCTCTATACTGAGCTCTATTGCTATCTCCAGGAGCCTCTGCAGAACGTTCTGGTTCTGAGCGAAGAAACCGCGCATCGCGGAGAGGGTCTTTTTGACCGTCTTCACACCTATAACATCGCGCGTTACGTAAACGAAGGAATCGCCCTCGCCTAGGACATCGTGCTCCATAAGAAAGGCTGAGATGAGGTTCAGGATGTTGTTGATGTCGAGGTTCTGGGGGATCGAGACGAGCTTCACCCGGGGGTCGTCTATGTCGAATGAAGACCCCACTATCACAACGGTTACGCCGGCGTCGGGTATGGACTTGGGGTTAACGTCCTCAAGAACTACGAGGGCCTTTCCGCCTAGCTCCCTCACGATTTCTATGGCGCTTCTAATTATCACGGGGGGTATGGGGCTCTCCATTTTCATCAACCGCTATCCTTACTGACGGTGAATACTCTCCAAAGTATAAAAGATTAGCGCCCGGAAAACATAAAACCCCAGAGTGCAACTACCTTCGGTGCGGGAGATGAAGGTGGTCGTGGCGATAACCGGTGCAAGCGGTGCCATCTACGGCCTCAGATTGATCGAGACGCTCCGTGAAATGGGGTACGAAGTGAAGACGGTTGCGTCGAAAACGGGTCTGGCCGTCATAAAGCACGAGACCGGGATCGATTTCAGGCCTGATTACAGGGAGGATGATCTCTTTGCTCCCATAGCATCCGGATCCCACCCCTTTGACGCTGTTGTAGTGGCGCCCTGTTCCATGAAAACACTCTCCGCCATAGCGCACGGCTACTCCGACAATCTGATAACCCGGGCGGCAGACGTCGCGCTCAAGGAGCGCAGGAAGCTCATCCTTTTGATCAGGGAAACACCCCTCAGCATGGTGCACATCCAAAATATGCTTGCCGTTACCCAGGCCGGTGCAATCGTCATGCCCGCCTCCCCGGGATTTTACACAAAGCCCAAGACTTTGGACGATATGATAAACTTTATAATCGGAAAAATCTTAGATTCCCTGGGGATAGAAAACTCACTCTACCCCCGCTGGAGGAGTTAATATGGTTCAGCTCGACGATCTCGACAGGGCCATCCTGAGGCTTCTCAAGGACGACGCGAGGCTCACCATCTCAGAGATAGCCGAGAAGCTCAAGCGGCCCGAATCGACCATCCACTTCAGGATAAAGAAGCTCCAGGAGAGGGGGGTTATAGACAGGTACACAATAATCCTCGGCAGGGACCTTCAGCCCCGCGCTCTGGCGGTGATCTACATCCAGGCTGAGACCCCCATCATTGAGGACTTCCTCGAGAGGTACGTGAGGCACATAATGAAGACCCTCTCTATGCTTCCCAATGTTCTCGCGGTGGCCCGGAGCGGCAGGGATGGCGTCGTTGCCCTCATAGGGGAGGACACCCCGGAGAAACTCGAGCGCTTCGTTGACGAGACAATACGCGTTCTTCCAAGCCTCCACAGGGTAGAGGTAATTCCGATCGATGAGTTCGGCAAGGGGAACGGCCTTGTGGGCTTCTTGGTGGGTGTGTGATGGAGATCGAGGTCAAGTTCCGCGTTGACTTCGAAAGGATGCGGAGGAGGATAGAGTCCATTGGGGCCTCATTCCTCAGGGAGGAGATTCAGGAGGACGTCTATTTTTCCGTTCCACTCCCCGAACTGCTCAGGGTAAGGGGGATTTCAAACCTTGGAAGGGCTTTTCTCACGTACAAGCGCATAGTCGACCCCGGAAGAAACGAGGAGTTCGACGAGCTTGAGGTGGAGGTTTCCGACTTCGATACCACTGTTGAGATACTCAAGCGGCTTGGCTACGAAGAGGACGTCGTTGTGAGGAAGCGCCGCCTTGTTTACCGCCTTGGGGATGTCACCTTTGAACTGAGCGAGGTTGAAGGGCTCGGCGGTTTCCTCGACATCGAGGTCATCTCCGACGATGTGGAAGGGGCAAAGCGCATGATCTGGGAAGTGGCGGAAAAGCTCGGCCTGACGGAGAATGACGTCGAACCGAGGCTCTATCAGGAGCTCATCCGCGAGAAGATGAAAGGAAGGGCATAAAACCAGCAGAAAGAAAACCCCGCGGACTCTTCTGCCTCAGCGCGCGGTCGCAACTATCTTTATTATGTCGTTGAACTCGAGCTGGTAGTCCTCACCAACGCGCCTCTTTGTTCTCGCGTTGACCGCGTACAGGAAGGTCTTTCCGAGGTCGGTGTGCACCTTGTAGGCCAGATCGCGCGGCGTTGAACCCTTCGGGAGAAGGTGGACGTGCGGCAGGACGTTCCCGAACTGGTCGGTGAGTTTGTTCTCGTCCTCGACCGGATAAACCGGGATGAGGTTGAGAAGCTCGAAGGTGGCGGTGTTTATGATGTCCTGCACGCCGGTGGAGCCGAATCTCTCCAAAACGCGCTCCCTGATGAGTTCAAGCGCCTTCTCCTGCTTTGGACTCATCTTCTTCAGGATTTTGAAGTCCGAACTGCCGGGGATGTAGTCTATAAAGCCCGCCTTGGCGGCCTTTCTCAGCGTAAGCTCCGCGGCGGCGCTTGTCGGGATGACGATGTATCCCCTGCTCTTCCCTTTTCGGATGAGCCTCTCTATCTGGGCATCTGCTGCAGCGTCGGCCTTGTTCGCCGCGATGATTATCGGCTTGTTGGTCTTCCTGAGTTCCTTCACGAAGGCCATCAAATCCTCATCGCTCCACTTCGTCGGGTCGTCCGGGAGGCCAACCTTATGAAGGGCTTCCCAGACGTCCTCCTCACTTACCCCGATCCCTGAGAGATGGTCCGCTATGGCCTGCTCTAATTTCATGTGCTGAAGCTTTATCCTCTTGGAGAACTTGTCCCAGCCCTTCTTGAGGATCCCGAATATCCAGAAGTCTATCTCTTTCTCAAGGAACTCAATGTCCTCAACCGGGTCGTGGTGATCTGTTGGCTGGCCCTCTTCGTCTGTCTTTCCGGTCGCGTCAACGACGTGGATGAGTGCTGAAGCCATCCTCAGGTCGTCGAGGAACTTGTTGCCGAGGCCGCGCCCCTCGTGGGCACCGGGGACAAGGCCGGCAACATCTATCATCTTTATCGGGATGAGGGCTTTTCCGTCCTTATACTCGTAGTTCTGCGGGTTCGAGGTGCAACCAAGCTCTTTGCAGGGATGCTCGGCTATCGCGTAGGTAACGCCGACGTTCGCATCTATCGTCGTGAAGGGGTAGTTCGCGATATCAACGTCAACGAGAGTTGCGGCTGAAAAGAACGTCGATTTCCCAACGTTCGGCTTTCCGACGACGCCTATCTCCATTCCTACCACCTGGCTAAAATTTGCGATGGGGTTTTAAGGACTTTTGGATTAAATTTTCGCGGTGATATCATGAGGGTTGCCGTTCCCTCCGATGGGGGCTTCGAAGGAAATGCCGTCCCACTAAACAAGGCGAGCGGGATAGCGGTTGCCCAAATAGGGCCCGATGGCATAAAGGAGGTAAAGGTCATACGGCCCGGGGAGGATACCATAGGGGAAATCAGAAAAGAAGGAGTGGAGCTCCTCATAGCCCCAGAGATTCCCGAAGAGGTCGTGGCAAAGCTTTCAAGCCTCGGGATAAAAACCCTCACAGGGGTCCGGGGAAGGGTAATGGACGTCCTGAGCTGGGCCATGAAAGAGGCCATACGGGCGGGCCTCAGTGCTTTTGCCAAGGGGACGATGTTCATGGGACGGGGTCAGTGAGGGCCTTAGAGATCCTCGAGGCCCAGCGCCAGTTTCACCGCCTTCTCCGCTATCACGTCCATTGGATCGATCAGTGGGATGTTTAGATCGTCTGGCTTCAGGGCAACGCTCACCTCAGTGCAGCCCGCTATTATCCCCTCGGAGCGCTTTTCCAGCCTTTTCGCCACCTCAAGGAGCAATTTCCTGCCGAGTTCTACGTTCCCGGCCTTGACGCCTTTGTATATCGCGTCCATGACCTTCCGCTGGTCCTTTCTGTTGGGAACCGCTATCTGGACGCCGTGCTTGAGAAGCGCCCTGTGGTAGACGAGTCCCTTGATTGTCCCGTCCGTCGCGAGGAGGCCGACCTTACGCAGACCCATCTCCCTGACCACCTTGGCGGTCTCCTCTATCATGCTGACTAGGGGGATCCGTATCGCCTTTTGTATGGTCTCCGCGAAGAAGTGGGCGGTGTTGCATGGCATTATTATGAAGTCGGCGCCCCAGCTTTCGAGCTTTCTCGCGCTGGCTATTAGCTCGGGCCTTGGGTCTTCTCCGTTTCCGAGGATGAAGGCCGTCCTGTCGGGTATCTTCGGGTTGTTGTAGATGATTATCCTCGGGTGGTCCTGATCGCGCTTAGCCGGGGTTTTCACCACGATCCGCCTGAACAGCTCCGCGGTGGCGAGCGGACCCATGCCACCTAGGATGCCTATGATGCGTTCGGTCATTTCATCCACCGGTGGGGATTGGGCGGAAAACTTTTTAAGCTTCCGACAATGATAGATATCGTCATGTCTGAATGCGACATGTTGAGGTGAGGAATATGCTGAACTACAAGCGCGTAACCCCCAGGAAGGTACCGGACATAAAGGAGAGGAAGGCTTACATGGTTGGCGGCGGCATAGCTTCTCTTGCCGCGGCTGTTTTCCTGATAAGGGATGCCAAGATGCCCGGGGAGAACATCTACATAATCGAGAAGACCCCGGTCAACGGCGGTTGCCTCGACGGCTCCGGCGACCCGGAGAACGGCTATCTACTCAGGGGCGGCAGGATGTTCGAGGAGCACTACGAGGCAACCTGGGACCTTCTAGGCAGCATCCCATCGCTTGACGACCCGGAGAAGACCATCCTCGATGAGGTTGTCGAGTTCAATAAGGAGTACGTTGGCTCATCCAAGTGCCGCCTCGTAGGAACGCCGGGCAAAAAGGTGGACTTCAGCAAATACGAGCTGACCTTCAGGCACCTCAACGAGATGAACGAACTCATCATGACTCCCGAGGAGAAGCTCGGTGGCGTAACGATAGAGCAGTGGTTCTCCAAAGATTTCTTCGAGACGAACTTCTGGTACTTCTGGGCCACGATGTTCGCCTTCCAGCCCTGGCACAGCGTTGCCGAGATGAGGCGCTACATGCTCCGCTTCATGCACCTCGTCCCCGGCCTCAACAGGATCGAGGGCGTCAAGAGAACCCCCTACAATCAGTACGACTCGATAATCCTTCCGATACAGAAGTGGCTCAAGGAGAGGGGAGTCAACTTCATAATGGGAACCAAGGTGGTTGACGTTGAGATAACCGAGAAGGACGGCAGGAAGTACATCACCAGGCTCTACACCAAGGGCCAGAACGGCGACGGTGCCATAGAGGTCGGCGAGAAGGACCTCGTCTTCATAACCCTCGGCTCGATGGTGGACAACTCAACCTACGGCGACCTCGACCACCCGCCGGTTCTCAACAGGGGCGAGGGCGACAGCTGGAGGCTCTGGAGAAAGCTCGTTGAGAAGGACCCGTCCCTCGGAAACCCCGACGTCTTCGCGGGCGATATTGACAAGACCAAGTGGGAGTCCTTCACGATAACCTTCAGGGGGGACAAGTTCCTCAAGATGCTCGAGGAGTTCACGGGCAACAGGACCGGAACCGGCGGCCTGGTTACCTTCAAGGACTCCTCCTGGCTGATGTCCATCGTGGCCTTCAGGCAGCCGCACTTCAGGAACCAGCCGGAGGACGTAACCGTTCTCTGGGGCTACGGGCTGTTCGTCGACAGGGAGGGCGACTACATCAAGAAGCCGATGAGCCAGGCTACCGGAAGGGAGATATTCCTCGAGCTGCTCTACCACCTCGGCTGGCTCGATAAGAAGGACGAGCTTATGGAGAGCGTCATAAACGTCCGCACCGCGATGATGCCCTACATCACCGCCCACTTCATGCCGAGAAAACCTGGAGACAGGCCGCCCGTCATCCCGGAGAACTACGCCAACCTTGCCCTGATGGGCCAGTACGTCGAGATTCCGGGAGAGTGCGTCTTCACCGTTGAGTACTCCGTCAAGTCGGCCATGATGGGCGTTTATGGCCTCCTCGACCTCGGCAGGGAGGTTCCGCCGGCCCACACACCCTACCAGGAGGTTCCCGTCCTGCTGAAAGCAGTCGAGACGCTCGTCGACGACGACAAGAAGGAGCTGTTCAAGTACACGATGAAGCTCTACCTCTCCGGAAAGCTCTGATTTTAGGTTCTTTCTCTTTATTCATCCTTTTGCCG
>WAMH01000187.1 GCA_015522395.1 Thermococcus sp.
CGCTCTTAAAAACGTTCCGGGGGTTAGGTTAATAAGGTTCCTGTCAAATACTAACTCGGGGTCAGCCGGCTTATAGAGGAGGTTGTGGCATGATAGTTGACGAGATCCTCTCATCGGTGGATGCAATCCAAGATCCCTATGTTCGTGCTGTAACATATGCAAAGCTCGGGGAGAGACTTGCAAAGGCCAGAAACCCTCTTTACAAAACCGCTTTTATGATGGCCCTTGAAACGGCTAGGAACATGGACGATCCCGTGGTCACGCTGCGGGCACTTCTTTCGATAGGCTATTCTCTGGGCAAGGCCGGTTTGAAGTTCTCCAAGAAGATATACCGGAGTGTTCTTGAGGACTCCAGGGTCCTCCCGCCGCCGTTGAGGGACGACCTGATGAGGACGGCCGCGATGTACCTCCTTCACCTTGGAGAAGTGGGCGAAGCGGTAACCTACGCCCTGGAGATTCAGGATCGCAGGATGAGGAACGATGTTCTCCTCGACCTTATGAGGGCTAACACCAGGCTCATTGGAAAGGACGCCCTAAAAGCCGCTTCTCGGCTGAGGAAGAGCAAGCTGATCCTGGATAATCTCGAAGACGAGCCCCATCGATCCAAGGCAATTCTGGAGCTAATAAAGGCCCATATCCTCCTGGGAAGCTATGAACGTGCGATAGCGCTTCTCCTAGACATGGGTAGCCGGGAATGGGTGAAGATGGCATTCAAGGAGACGGCCTTTCGCCTTAAGGACAGGGGAATTCTCGGTCATTACATCGACAGGCTGAAGGAGGTCGCGAAGGAGCTGCTCGAAAGGTTCGGTGAGAGCTTTGCCGAAGAGCTCGCGCTGGCTATGGCGCTGAGCGGGGAGGGATTTTCTGCGGCCGAACTCCTAAGGGGAACGGAGAACGGCAGAGAGGCTCTGGTCAGGATCTCACTTGAGCTGCTCAGAAGGGACGGCACCAGTCTTCCGAACCTTATCTACGCGCTCGACGAGGAGGAAGCCGAACTGGTCGGGAAGGCCGTTATGAACGCCATCCTCGAGCGGCCGGAGCAAGGAAGCGGTGAGATAGTGAGTGCCATCGGCAAGAGCACGCGCAGTGAGGAGGTGTGGGCTAAGATAGCCCGTTACTATATCCTCATTGGTAAGACGGACGCCGCGGCGAAGATAGGGAGCGTAATCGAAGACCCAAGGCTTCGCTCCGTTGTCATGGCGGACGTTGCACACCATCTCCTCAAGGAGGGCCGCGTTGAAGATGCCATCGATGCCGCCCTGGAGGTAATGGACGGAAGGTTCTCCTCGATGCTAGTCTCGGAGATACTTATCAAGGCCCTTGAGAACGAACTTCCGGGGAGGGTGAGGCAGTGGAACGGCTCAAAGAGCTGATCGGACGAAAGGAAAACGGCCTCGATTTCGTCAGGGACATGGTCGAGGTTCTCCTCTCTGAGGGCGACGTTTACTCCGATGAGGTCCTTTTCCGGGACGCGGTTGAGGAGGTATACAGGACCCTCAGAAGGGAGGTTATCTCAAATGGCCGGGAGGACCTGGTTGAAGCCTACGAGACGGCGGTACTCTTAAGGGCGGTGGCGTCTAAGACAAACTTGAACAGCTCGGACCTGCTTTTGGAGATACGTAAGAAGCTGGGGTGATGGCATGCTCTACGAGATTCCCATCGAGACCCGGGAGCGCTGTCAGGTTGTGGACATAACCGGGAAAGTCCAGAGGATGGTCTACCGCTCAAAGGTGAAGCACGGAATAGCGGTTGTCTTCACCCACCACACGACGACCGGCCTCTTCATAAACGAGTACGAACCGGGCCTAATCGAGGACATAAAGGCCAAGATGGCCGAACTAGTTCCTATTGGCGCCGGCTACTCCCACGACAGGATTGACAACAACGCCCACGCGCACATAAAGGCGAGCATCTTCCTAAATCCAGAGGTTGTGGTCCCGATAGACCAGGCCGAGCTCCACCTGGGGACGTGGCAGAGGATTCTATTCGTTGAGCTCGACGGCCCGAGGCACAGGAAGGTTTACGTCATGATTTGCCCCTGTCCCGAGATGCCCGAGGAGTGATTAAACGTACATCGCCATGTGGGTAATCCTTTCGAGGAGCTCGTTGAAGCCCTCGTAGGTTACGAGAGACAGGGCGAGTGGCTCCTGCTCGAGCCTCTTCTTTATGATTTCCCTCAGCTCTTCCACCCGTTCCCTGGGAACGAGGTCAATCTTGTTGATAACGACTATTATAGGCTTCTCGTAGCGCATTTTGAGCATGTGGTGAAGCTTCTCCATGCCCCTGTGAAGGCCGACGGTGGCATCGACCATGTGGATGATTATGTCGGCCGAGGTTATCTCCTTTATCAGCTCCCTGAACTTCTCCTCGCTGAGGACCTTTCCCCTCAGCTCGTACCTCGGGTCGAAGAGGCCGGCCGTATCTATTAGGACGAACTCGTCGGCCCCACCGAAGGGGTTCTTCATTCCCTTGGGTATCTTGAGCTTTCCGAAATACTTCCTCAAGAGCCCCTTCGTCGTCCCCGGCAAATCCTCAACCTCGCTCACCTTTCCTCCAACAAGCGCGTTCATAAGGGTTGATTTGCCCACGTTCTCGGCACCGATTATCGCAACCTTTATCATCTCCCCACCCGAATTAAACTCAACCTTGAAGTTTAAAGGTGATCGGTATGAAGCGCATCAGGCTCGGTCATCACTATTACTATGCCGTTGCTCCGGAGGAGTTGGCCTCCAGAAATCTCCGGGGCAAGAACGTCGTCATCGAGGGAATCGTTGAGGACAAACCCCTCGTTGAGTTCCTTCCCATGGAACTGCCGAGCTGGAGGACGACGTTTAAAATACACGGCATCAGGATTGACTTCGCGGGAAGCCCCTGCATAGGAAAGGGAGAGAGGGTCAGGATCTACGGCCGTTTCCTCGGCGATGCGATAATAGCCACCGCCGTTGAAACTGACAAAGCCATCTTCACGACGGAGGAGTGAGGATGCTCGACCTTTTGATTGAACTCGGCAATCTGAAGAGACTCCCCAGAACCGGCTGGCTTCTTAGGGGGGTTTCAAATCCGGAGAGCATAGCCGACCACAGCTACCGCGTCGCTTTGATAACGCTCTTTCTGGCGGACGAGCTTAAAGCGAAGGGAGTTGAAATAAACGTCGAGAAATCCCTAAAAATAGCGCTCCTCCACGATGTGGGTGAGGCAAGGATAACGGACGTGCCGAAGACGGCACAGTACTACCTCGACAAGGGCAAGGCCGAGAAGAAAGCCGTTATGGAGCTCCTGCTCTCGTCTCCAAATCCAAGGGAATACTTTAAGCTCTGGCGCGAGTACGAGGAAGAGACCAGTCTGGAAGGTCGGCTCGTCAAGTTCGCGGACGGGCTGGAGATGCTGATTCAGGCCTACGAGTACGAGAAGGCCGGCTTTCGGAACCTCGAAGAGTTCTGGGAAACCCTGGAAAAGCTCCGGAAGAGTGAGTTCTACGTGCATTTCAAAGAGCTGGTGGATGGGATAGAGAAGCTGAGAAAACAGAACCGTTTACGTTAACGCTTTTGTTTGCTCAAAATGTTTAAATACCCGTTTCTGTCCCCTATAATGGTGGTTTTGATGAAGAACGCTGGTTTCCTCTTAATCGCGGTTCTCCTGCTCTCTGTCGTTGCGGCCGGATGTATCGGCGGTTCTTCCTCAGCGTCCTCGAGTGGGGTAACAACTTCAAGTCAGAGCAAGGCACTCAAGGAGGAGACCCTGATAATCTTCCACGCCGGCTCGCTCAGCGTTCCGCTTCAGCAACTTGAGGAGGAGTTCTCGAAATACGCCGAGGAAAACCTTGGTGTCAACGTGAAGTTCCAGGACGAGGCCAGCGGAAGCGTCATGGCTGTTAGAAAGGTCACCGATCTCCACAAGGAGGCCGACATAGTGGCGACGGCCGATTATACATTAATCCCCCAGATGCTCGTTCCGAATTATACTGACTTCTACGTCCTCTTCGCGACCAATCAGATAGTCATAGCCTTCACGAACAAAAGCAAGTACGCCAACGAGATTAACTCGACGAACTGGTATGAAATCCTCGCCAAACCCGGTGTTCGCTTTGGCTTCAGCAACCCCAACGACGACCCCTGTGGCTACCGCTCTCTGATGGTCATGAAGCTGGCGGACCTCTATTACGGCAAGCCGATATTCGAGACCCTCGTCGAGAAGAACACCAACATCTACGCCAACGGAACCCACATATATGCCCTCAAGGAAATCCAGCTCAAGAGTAACAAGGTCGTCATAAGGCCGAAGGAGACCGACCTGGTTGGCCTCGTTGAAAGCGGTGCCATAGACTACTTCTTCATCTACAAGAGCGTCGCCGAGCAACACCACCTCCGCTACATAACGCTTCCGGCCCAGATAAACCTCGCCGACTTCAAGCTCGCCGACTATTATTCACAAGTCGAGATTACGC
>WAMH01000188.1 GCA_015522395.1 Thermococcus sp.
ATTCAAGGAGCTCACGGAGGACGATAGGAAGGCGCTCCTCGCGACCGCCCTCCTTGCCTTCGCCCCCAACTTCATCTACCGCACGAGCCTGTACATACCGGAGAACCTTGGCCTCGTCTTCTTCTCCTTCTCACTCTACTTCGGTCTCCGCTTCCTCAAGCGCAGGAGGCTCTCCTCTCTGATCGCATTCCTGGTTGTTTTCACCCTTTATATGTTCACCCATAGGGGATGGCTCTTCTTCGTCATCGCAGCGGGCATAGTTATGACCTCCTACTGGTGGCCCCTCATAAAGAGGAACCTCCACTACTTCATAGCACTCGCCGTCCTTGGCTTCATCGCCTACTACGAGGTATCCTTCGTCCACTCCACGGTCGGCGGCCTCTTCCTCCGCCTCCAGAGGAGCGAGGTCAGCTTCCTCGGCTACTTCAAGTGGATTGGTGTAGTCCAGCTCGTCTTTGGCGCTCTGGCGACTGGATACTACCTCAGGCGTGACCCAATAAGAAGGGGCTTTGCCCTCTGGGCTTGGACGTTCCTTCTGGCGGGGGGCGTTTCCTTCCGCTTCAGGGATCCCTACTCGAGCATACCCCTCTCGGTCATGGCGGCGGAGTACCTTATTGACGTGGTCTTTCCGAAGACGGGGGAGTTCCTTCGGAGGGCCTTTGAAGGCGTTCACGGGTTTGGTTCCACCTTCGTCCGGAACCTGGCTGGCAAGAGGCTCACGGTGATGCTCGTCATCGCCCTCCTCCTCGTCACTCCGGTTGTTCAGGGTTTCTATGGTGCCTACAGGTACGTGAGCATACCCACCGTGAGCGACAAGGAAGCCTACCAGTGGATAATCGATAACACCCCAAAGAACGCCACGATCCTCGTCTGGTGGGACATGGGTTACCTGCTCATAGGGAACACCCACCGGAAGGACGTGGTCATATGGAAGAAGGTCTATCAGGGTTTCTTCGGGAACGCGCCGACGGTCAAGGAGGCGAACCGCGCCTACACGGATCAGGTGATAATGTTCAGCTCACCCCAGCGCAACTACGTCTATTACCTTATGAGAAAATACAACGTCAGCTACATCTTCGTCGATAAAAGGCGCTACTCCTACGGTCTTATAAGGTACGGTCTCATGCAGTACGCACCCTACGACACCCACTTCAAGCTGGCCTTCTGCAACGGCGGTGCGGTCATCTACAGGTTCATTCCAAATCCGAAACTGAAAATGGAACAGCCCCTGCCGATAAACTACACGGGGAACTACTCCCCGCTCGTGGGTTACCTTGAGAAGTTCTGGACGGGCTACAACTACGCGGACTTTGACAACCGCTACAAGGCGTACTTCAACCTGAACGCTTGGATAGCGAACCTCTACTTCCACCTCTACAACCTGACGGGGAACGGGAAATTCAAGGAAAGGGCGGAGTGGCTGTTGAAGTGGCTCTCCTACGAGGAGATGGACAACGGGGCCTTTCCATGGGGGGTTCCCCCCAACGACTACACCCTGTACACTGCCTACACCGTTGAACCCCTCAGGAACTACAACTTCAGCGGCAAGGAGCGTTCCATAGAGCTCCTCAAGAGCAGGGAGAAGGCCGACTACTTCATGACCACCCCCAAGGATACGAGGGGCTCACCCGTCGTCAACGCGCTCCTCCTCCCGATCTACAGGGAGCTTGGCATACTCAACTCCACCACAAAGCAGAACGTCTTAAAGGAGCTCCTCTCAGGGCAGAGGAGCGATGGAAGCTGGAACGACAACGTTGGCACCACGATAGCCATAGCATCTGGACTAGCGAGGTACTACCAGCTGACAGGGAACGAGAGCGTTCTTGATTCCCTTGAGAAGGCCGCGAGATGGCTCTCAAAGCAACAGGAACCCAGCGGAAGGCTCAAACTAGAGACGCAGGACTACGGCTTCTCGCGCGCCACCTACGCAGAGATGGTTTACATATACCATGTCGCGGGTATGAAAAAGAACGAAAGCACCACGATGAACTTCATAAGGACCACCTTCGACCCTAACAAGGAGATCCACCCCCTGGACGCGGTCGTTACGATGTACCGCTACTTCAGCTACGCCTACGGTCCGGGGAAGGCTCTGGAGATTCTCAACGAGCTCCTCCGCCTTCACCCGCTTCTGGAATTTTCCTGATTTTGACTTTAAAAATGAAGATTAGGGCATGGTAAGGGGGGCTGGCGGTGAAGTGTTCAAACTGGAACCTCTGCATTGCGGCGGTCATCTCCGCGGCGGCGACGACCGTGGCCCTTGCGATGCTTCCCTCTGAAACGATAACCTACGACGGGGCGCTCTACGTTGACATAGCCCGGAGCCTCCTTCACGGCTTGACCAACTACACCTATCAGGGCTTCTACATGATGTACCGTCCCCCTGTTTATGTCTATACTCTATCCATCGTCTTCCACTTTATCTCACCCGGGCACTACCTAACCGCCGCCCGAATCGTCTCGGCGTTCTTCTACGGGCTGACCGCGGGGTTGGCCTATCTCTTCGCGGTTGAGCTGTGGGGTGATGGACTTAAAGCGCTATCGGCCAGCCTCTTTTACGTTCTCAATCCACTGGCCTTCACCATGGGGACGAGGGAGCTGGTTCACAGCGAGTTCACATTCTTCTACACCCTCTCCCTCTACCTTCTTTATACTGGGCGCAAAAAGGGGAGAACCGGAAGGGTTTATGCGGCTTTCATTGTCGCGGGCATTGCTATACTCACGAGGTACACCGGGCTCTCGATAGTAGGAGTCTTTCTGGTTTATCTCTACTGCACCGAACACTGGGGATGGGTGAGGAGGCGGGAATACTTGATCGGCTTTGCGTTGGTTCTCCTCGTTTTGTCCCCCTGGCTTTACATGGGGCACGTTCATTACGGTGGCGCTTTCAAGCCCTTCAACGTGGCGAGCCAGTACGTTACGGGTGCCCCTC
>WAMH01000189.1 GCA_015522395.1 Thermococcus sp.
TACCTCAGGACAGTTCAGGAGGAGAAAACATGAAGCTCCAGGAGCTTCTGAAAAGGTTGATATGGCAGGAGAACGAGCTCTACAACCTCCACAAGCTCGGCGAGACCTTCGCGACCTTCGAGAGACCGGAGCTGGTGGATGCCTTTCGGATGATGGCAGAGGAGGAGCTGAGGCACCGAAAGACCCTGGAGGGAATGCTCTCCACCGGAACGCTCGAGAAAACCGCCGTAATAGACTACCTGGACTCGCTCTCAATCGAACCCATGCTCACCGATTCCCGGGCAGAGCCCAAAACACTCGAGGAGCTTGTCCTGGAGGCGCTGGTAAGGGAAAAGCACTCGTACGAACTTTACACGAGGCTTTCGTCGATCCTCAGCGGTTCACTCGGCCAGATATTTCGAATGATGGCCGGGGAGGAGCTAAAGCACGCCTACCGGCTCCGGCTGATCTACGAGGGCCTCGGAACTGGATAAATTATCCGACATCTCCCTTTTCTATGGGTTTATGAAACGGTCGGATCAAGGGGGATAAATTCGTCACCCCGGCAAGTCACTAGGGGGCAAGGTATATTTACCCCGAGGTATTACCCTGCCGTGCTGTTCATCATACCAATAGACGCAAACATGTCAACTGCTTAGACAGGGGTGTTTATATGGCTGTTGAAAAAGTGATGAAAAGAGATGGCAGAATTGTACCGTTCGATAAGGAGCGTATAAGGTGGGCAATACAGAGGGCAATGCTAGAAGTAGGGGTCCACGACGAGAAACTCCTCACCAGGGTCGTGAGGAGAGTCGTGAGGAGAGTAAACGAGCTCTACGACGGCCAGATACCAAACATCGAGAACATACAGGACATAGTTGAGCTCGAACTCATGCGCGCCGGCCTCTTCGATGTGGCCAAAGCGTACATCCTCTACCGCAAGAGGAAGGCCGAAATAAGGGAGGAGAAAAAGAAGGTCCTCAACAAGGACAAGCTCGACGAAATAGACAAGCGCTTCTCAATCAACGCCCTCCGCGTTCTGGCGAGCAGATACCTCATGAGGAACGAAAAGGGCGAAATAATAGAGAGCCCCCGCGAGCTCTACGAGCGCGTTTCAACACTCGCAGTCATCCCGGACCTGCTCTACGACGAGAGGGTCTTTGACAAAAACGGCGGGCATACAACCGATCCGAAGGGCATCGAGAAGTACTTCTCAAAGCTCGACGATTACGATGGAAGACTCTCCATCGGCAGATTCAAGCTCAACAAGTGGCACTTTGAGAGGCTCCTCAACCTCTACCGCGAGCTGGCCGAGAAGGGCCAGATGAAGGTTTCAATCGATGAAATAGTAGAAATGCTCGAAAAAGGGGCCTTCGACGGCTACGAGGACGAGATAGAGGAGTACTTCAGGCTGATGACCTGCCAGATATTCATGCCCAACACTCCTGCACTCATAAACTCAGGAAGACCCCTCGGAATGCTCTCGGCGTGCTTCGTCGTGCCGATAGAGGATGATATGGAGAGCATAATGAAGGCCGCCCATGATGTGGCCATGATACAGAAAGCCGGCGGCGGCACCGGGATGAACTTCTCAAAGCTCCGCCCTGAGGGAGATATCGTTGGAACAACGACCGGGGCGGCGAGCGGACCGGTCTCGTTCATGCACCTCATAGATGCAGTCAGCGACGTCATAAAGCAGGGAGGAGTAAGGCGCGGAGCAAACATGGGCATCCTTGAGGTCTGGCACCCGGACGTTGAGAAGTTCGTTCACGCGAAGGAGCGGAACACCGGAACGAACGTGCTGAGCAACTTCAACATAAGCGTCGGCCTCTGGGAGGACTTCTGGGAGGCCCTCAAGGAAGGCAAGCGCTATCCGCTTGTGAACCCGAGGACCGGCGAGAAGGTCAAGGAAATCGATCCCAAGAGCCTCTTTGAGGAGCTGGCTTACATGGCCTGGGCCAAGGCCGACCCGGGTGTGGTGTTCTTCGATGTGATAAACAGGAGAAATGTGTTGCAAAGTGCCAAGAATGAGCCAATTCATGCTACTAATCCATGCGGGGAGGAACCTCTTTACGACTATGAATCGTGCAACCTCGCCTCGATTAACCTCGCCAAGTTCGTAAAGTACGACGAGGAAGGCAAGCCCTACTTCGACTGGGACGAGTACGCATATGTCATCCAGAAGGTGGCGAAGTACCTTGACAACGCCATCGACGTCAACAAGTTCCCTCTCCCTGAGATAGACCTCAACACGAAGCTGAGCA
>WAMH01000190.1 GCA_015522395.1 Thermococcus sp.
AGCGAGGCTCGTTCACCCCCACACGGGGAAGGCCTACGTCGTCGGCATAACCGGTCCGCCCGGGGCCGGAAAGTCAACGCTCCTCGACAAGCTCATAAAGCTCGCAAGGGAGGAAGGCAAAACCGTTGGAGTTATAGCCATCGACCCGACCTCACCCTTCACCGGCGGTGCCCTTCTCGGCGACAGGCTGAGGATGCAGAGGCACTCGACCGATCCGGGCGTTTTCATCAGGAGCATGGCCACTCGCGGTTCCCTCGGAGGATTGGCCAAAGCCACGAACGACGCGGTGAGGATACTCGACGCCTACGGCTGCGACATCATATTCGTCGAGACGGTTGGAGTCGGCCAGACCGAGGTTGACGTAGTAAAGACCGCCGACACGGTGGTTCTCGTCAATGTTCCCGGCCTCGGTGACGAGGTTCAGGCCTTAAAGGCAGGCCTCATGGAGATTGCAGACATCTTCGCCATCAACAAGGCCGACAGGGAAGGCACGGAGATGCTCTACCTTGAGCTGAAGATGGCCATAGAGTTCGAGAGGGACAAGTGGAGGGAGCTCGGCTGGGAGCCGCCGATAGTCGAGACGGTTGCCTTCACCCTCAAAGGAGTTAGGCCGCTCTGGGAGGCAATAAAGAGGCACCGCGAGTTCCTCGAGAGTAGCGGGAAGCTGGCCGAGAGGCGGAAGGAGCGCGCCAGGGAGGAGATAAAGACCATAGTTGCCGGAGAAGTCGCGAGGAAGGTGGAGGAGAGGCTGAGGGAAAAGAACGCCGAGGAGCTTATAAACGCCGTCGTCGAGAGAAGGCTCGACCCCTACTCTGCCGCCGAAAGGGTTATGGGTGAAACGCTCAAAGTTTAGGTGGTGGTTGCGATGTTCAAGAAGATAGACCACGTTGGTATCGCCGTTAAGAACCTCAACGAGGCGGTAAAGGTCTGGGAGGGCCTTGGCCTCAGGGTTGACGAGATCGAGGAAGTGCCGGACCAGAAGGTCAGGACCGCGATAATCCACGTCGGGGAGAGCAGGATAGAACTCCTCGAGCCTACCTCGGAGGATTCCCCGATAGCGAAGTTCATTGCCAAGCGCGGCGAGGGCATACATCACATAGCCCTCGGTGTGGATGACATAGAGGCCCACCTGGAGGAACTCAAAGAGAAGGGCTACCGCCTCATCGACGAGAAGCCGCGTATCGGTGCCGGCGGGGCGAAGATAGCCTTCGTCCACCCCAAAGCGGTAACCGGCGTTCTGCTGGAACTCTGCGAAAGGAAGACCAAGTAATTCCCAAACAACCTTCCGGAGTTTTCAACATTTTGTAATTTTCTTCAGTTCAAATGTTCACGATGGTGCACGTTTTTGATTCCGAGGGAACACAGTAACACTTATAAGGACCTCTGAGTAGAACCCAGGATGGCATAACGGGAAGACCCCTCAAAAGAGGGCGGGAGCATGATGAGCCTCAGGAACAAGCCCCGTAGTTCGGGGAGACGGGTGGTTGATTATAGACGTCTGCCCAGCATCCTCAAGGTCAGCGCGGGGAACAACCTGGTCATAAGCCGCAGGCCCCCGGAGGAACTTGAAAAGTACGGGGTTGACTACATCTGGGTGGCAAAGGTTCCACACCCAAAGGCTGTCCCCCCCTCAAAGCTTCACGTTATTGAACAGGAAGTCTGGGACAGGCTTCAGAGGGAGGGCTCCAACGTAATCCTAGACGCAACGGAGTACCTGATAATCGAGAACGGGGTCGAGCCAACCCTGCGATTCATAGGAAAACTGAGGGACATAACGATACTCCACGGAGGGGAGTTCTACGTCACCGTCAGCGATGGCCTTGAGGGAAGGGTTCTGAGTGTCCTCCGCAGGATAGTGGAGTGAGCGGTAAAGTTATTTAACCCTGCACCGTTTTTGGTTCAGGTGTGAGCTATGCCTTACATTGAGAAGATTGAAATGAAGGGCTTCAAATCCTACGGTAATCGAAAGGTCGTCGTTCCGCTTTCTAAGGGGTTTACAGCGATCGTTGGTGCCAACGGTTCTGGAAAGAGCAACATAGGTGACGCCGTTCTCTTCGTTCTCGGCGGTCTGTCCGCCAAAGCTATGCGCGCGACGAGGATAAGCGACCTCATATTCGCGGGCACCAAGACCGAGCCTCCGGCGAAGTACGCGGAGGTGGCGATGTACTTCAACAACGAGGACAGGGGCTTTCCCGTTGATGAGGATGAAGTGGTCGTCAAGAGGCGTGTTTATCCAGACGGCAGGAGCACCTACTGGCTCAACGGAAAGAGGACAAGCAGGAGCGATATACTCGACGTTCTGAGCGCCGCGATGATCTCGCCGGAGGGATACAACCTC
>WAMH01000191.1 GCA_015522395.1 Thermococcus sp.
AACCTGAAGAGCAGGAACGGCTGGGCGCAGGTTGACAAGGAGTTCCTCCTGAAGGAGAACCCCGACTACATCTTCATCGACGAGGGCGGCCTTAAGATAATCCTGAGCGACTACAGGAGCAACCCGGACTTCTACACCTCCCTCAAGGCGGTGAAGGACGGGCACGTCTACGGGGTTTTACCTTACAACTTCTACAACACCAACATCGGGATAGCGATAGCAGACGCCTACTACATCGGGAAGGTCGTCTACCCTGAGCGCTTCAAGGACATCGACCCCGTTAAGAAGGCCAACGAAATCCTTCAGTTCCTCGACGGAAAGCCCGTCTACAGCGAACTTGCCAAGGAGTTCGGAGGTTTCGGAATGATAAACCTCGCCAGCGGAAACGTGACCTACGGACTGCCCACCAACCCGTGATGACCATGGACTACCGGATGTACACGAGACGGCGGCTTTTCATCGGCCTCTCCCTTTTCCTTGCCCTTGTAGTCGTCTCCATGCTCTCGCTCTCGCTCGGTGAGTACCATGTGTCCCTAGGGACGATCGTTGACGTCCTCTCCGGCGGCGGAAGCCCCGATGACAGGCTCGTCGTCCTCGGCATAAGACTGCCCAGGATTATCGCTGGAATCCTCGTGGGTGCTTCGATGGGCGTGGCCGGAGCCGTTCTTCAGGGCTATCTGAGGAACCCCCTCGCGACGCCATTCACGATGGGCGTCTCCCACGGGGCAATGTTTGGCGCTTCTTTGGCCATAATCCTCGGTGCCGGCTACTCCCTAAACTCAGGCCAGGTTTTCCTCAGCAACCCCTACGCGGTTGTTCTCTTCGCCTTCCTGGGGGCCATAAGCGCGACGCTCGTCATACTCGCGCTGGCAAGGCTCAGGGGATTGTCGCCCGAAGCAATAGTCCTAGCTGGCGTTGCCATGAGTTCCCTCTTCGTCGCCTTAACGACCCTCGTCCAGTACTTTGCGGACGAACTCCAGCTCTCCGCGATGGTCTACTGGAGCTTCGGAAACCTCGCCAGGGCCACCTGGAGGGAAGACGGGATAATGACGGCGGCTTTCGTTCTAGTCTTCGCCTACTTCCTCCTAAGACGGTGGGATCTCAACGCTTCAACGCTTGGCGACGACGTCGCGAAGAGCGTTGGAGTTAACATCGAGCGCGAGAGGCTGATCGGTACCCTCCTCTCGGCCTTCATAACCTCGGTGACGGTCGCCTTCGTTGGGGTGATAGGCTTCATCGGCCTGATAGCCCCCCACTCAATGAGGCTCACCGCCGGCGGTGATTACCGCTTCCTGATCCCGCTCTCGGCCCTTGCCGGTGCACTGCTCCTCGTCTCGGCCGACCTGCTCGCCAGGCTTATACTCTCACCGATGAACCTGCCCGTGGGGGTTATCACATCGTTCCTCGGGGCGCCGACGTTCATTTACCTCCTGGTGAGGATGGAGGGTAGGCGATGATAGAAACAAGAGGCCTTCGCTTCTCCTACAACGGCAGGGAAGTCCTTAGGGGAATAGACTTCAAAGCCAAGTCCGGGGAGTTCGTGGCTATACTCGGCCCGAACGGCGCTGGCAAGAGCACCCTCGTGAAGTGTCTGTCCGGGATACTGAGGTGCGGGGGCGTCAGGATACTCGGCCGGCCGGTTGAGGACTACTCCCAGAGGGAACTGGCCAGGACGGTTGCCTACGTTCCCCAGAGCGCAGAGAGGAGCTTCATGACGGTCTTCGATACCGTGCTCCTCGGGAGGAAGCCCTACATGAGTCTGACACCGAGCAGGAAGGACCTGGAGACCGTTGAGGCGGTCCTCAAACGGCTCGGCATCGAGCACCTCGCTTTAAAGAGGACGAACGAGATAAGCGGCGGTGAGCTTCAGAAGGTCGGAATAGCGAGGGCTTTGGCGCAGGAAACGGAGATCCTGATAATGGACGAGCCTACCAACAACCTCGACCTGAAGAGCCAGCTGGAAGTCATGCGCCTCGCGAGGGAGTTCTCGGAGAAGGGCCTATCCGTGGTGGTCATGCACGACGTCAACCTCGCCCTCCGCTTTGCGGGAAGGTTCGTCTTCATGAAGAATGGAAAGATAGTGGCGGACGGCGGGCGGGAGATTCTGAAGCCCTCCCTCTTTCGGGAGGTTTACGGCGTCGATGTGGCAATAGAGGAGGTGAGGGGAGTTCCCCTCGTGGTGCCCCTTTAGGCTGTCCACTTCACGAGCTTCCTCACGCCCTCGCGGAGCCTCTCCTCGTCTTCTTTGGTGGGCATGCCCCTGCTCTCGACCGTATCGACGAGGTCGAACTTGCTCCTGCTGATGAGGGTCTCTATCTTCTTCGCCGCAACCCCTCCCCAGCCGAAGGCACCGACTATAAGGACCGGCTTGTCGTAGTTGGCCTTGTCTAGTATCTCGTAGAGGGCATACCTTATGCGCGGGTGTATCTCGGCCTCGTAGGTTGATGCCCCTATGATTATCGCCTCGCTGTCCGGAACCTCGCCGAGGATGTCGCTCACCGCTGGAGCTTCTTTATCGGTGAAGCGGTAGATGACCGGCTTCTTGCCGAGTTTCTCCAGCTCGTCGATAACGATGTTCATCCTCCTCTCGACGAAGCCGTACATCGAGTCGTAGATTACGAGAACCTTGTCCTTCGTTGGAACTCCCGCTCCAACGCGCTCGTAGTACTCGAAAATCCTCTTCGGGTTCTTGCACCAGGCCAGCCCGTGGCCGGGCAGTATCATCTTGGCCTCTTCAACGATGCCGAGTTCCTTGAGCTTCTTGATGTTCTGGACGATGTACTTGTGGTAGTGCCCGATGACGGTGACGATGTACTTCGTGACGTGCGGCAGGTACTCCTCAATTACCCTCTCGTCGCTGTCGTCTATCGTCTCCGGAATCCCGTAGCCACCGCCGGCGTCGCAACTGAAGATAAGCCTGTCCTCGACGACGTAGGTTATCATCGTGTCCGGCCAGTGGAGCCAGGGAACGGCTATGAAGCGGAAGGTCTTACCCCCTATCTGCATCTCCTCGCCGTCCTTGACGACCTTGAAGTTCTCCACGACTTTATCACCGTAGAAGCCCTGGAGGAGGTTCCTCGCGAAGGTCGTGCCTATTATCTGCGCTCTGTAGCCGTTCTCCTCGAGGAGCTTTGGCAGAGCACCGCTATGGTCCGGTTCCGTGTGGTGGACTATGATGTGGGTTATCTCCTTCGGGTCAACGATCTTCTTCAGCGCCTCCATGAATAGGTCCGCGTACTCGGCTTTGCTGACGTCGAAGAGAACCACCGCATTGTCAAGCTTCATCAGGTAGGCGTTGTAGGTTATGCCCTCCGGGATGTCCCAGGTGGCCTCAAAGTACCTGATCTGGTCATCGTCAACCCTGATGATGTACAGTTCGGGATCGGTGCAGAGCTGCTCAACCCTAACGTCGACCATTGGCATCACCGTAGTGAGTCCGAAAGGGCGGATAAAAAGGTTTTCATCGAAAATGGGAAGTTTGAAAAGAGAACTCACTTCAGGTAGAGAACCGCCAGCGTTATGACGTAGAGCAGCATCACGCTCCTGAAGACACTCCAGCCGAGCCTTTTGATGTCGTCAATTTTGGCGACGTACGTGCTGTCCTTCAGGTTTCTGACGAGCCTTACAGTCGGCTCTATCAGTGCCAGAATAAGGTACGGGTTGTAGAGAATCACGAAAAAGGCCGGAAGCCACGCGATCAGCGGGTACTTCCTCGGGAACTTCCTGAACGCCAATTTAGTCTCAACGTAGGCCGCTCCAATCGCCTCGTAATAAGCTAAGAGGAACCAGAAGACGAACACATCGTAGCTGAAAGCCCTCCCAGAAACCGCTGGAGCGAACAGGGCTGGAACCGCAGGAAGGAGGTTTCCTAGGGCATAGGTGACCGGGCTCTTCCATCCTCTAGTTCTTGAGAACGCGAAGTGGAGCGCGAAGAGGACCGCGACGACGCCGAGTGGGATTAAAAGGGGATTGTCCGTGGACGGTTCGAGGATGCCCTTCCCAAACCAGTACCACGCCGGAAGGAGATATGCCAGCCCGTTGATACCGAGAGCGAGGGCCATGCCCTCAAGCCTCCACGAGCGATAGGAGTCGAAGGCGTAGTCGAACGTGAAGAACGTGATGAGTGCAGCGGTTATTCCTATGAGCCAGCCCCTCCAGTCGGCGTGGGCCAGGATTAGACCCCCTACCATCGAGAGGATTATCGTTCCGCCCGCTCCAGGCTCCCTCGGTACCTTGAAAACCCTCCCCATTCTCATCACCGTTTCTCCTACATCTTCACGCTTAAATCCTTTTCTGGACGGATCCGGGGAGAAAAATTATACGGGCTTCCGAGTAGTTTTCCCGGTGATGCCATGCCCGGCTTACCCCCAATTCGAAGACCCCCACAGCCGAGCGAACCACCAAGTGAGGAAGGCGCGGAAAAAGCTATAGAGCTCGTGAAGAAAGCCCTGCCGTTCCTCAGGCCTGGAAAGCCCATAAGAAGGCCAGACGGAATTGACGTGCCAATCCTCTACCTCGACTTCGCGATAGACAGGATGCACTTCAACCCATTGAGCGGAACTCCTCTTCCCAAGGGATTTCCCGGCCACTTTTGGGAGTTTGAATGCTCCTCCGTTGAGGAGAAAACCCGGGAAGTTCTGAAGGGGCTGAAAGTTATAGATGCCTGTGAGTTCAGGGAGCCGGAGGACTGCTGGGTCGTGCCTTTGGCATGGAAAAGCTTTATAGTCATCCACGTTCGCGTGAGCAGGGATGGAAAGGAGCTTGTGCCCGACTACGGCCTTACGGAAGAGGTGAGGAGGCACGGACTGTAGAGTTAGGGAGTTCGCTAAAAGGGAGTGGTTCTTCCTTTCCCTGCTCTCACTCTACCTAGTCCTCGTTCTCCTCAACCCCTCGCTCCTTTCGAAAACGCCCGCTTTAATCGACTGGAGAAGCCTCTCGCTAATAACCTCGCTCATCATAGCTTCAAAGGCCCTCGAGCTTTCCGGGGTTTTCGTCCGGCTCTCCTCAAAGTTAATAACCCTCTCGTCCGGCTCCGAGAGGAGGATGATGCTGATTCTCCTGCCGGTCATAGCGTTCACCTCCGCGCTCATAATGAACGACACAGCCATGCTCGTCTTCATACCCCTGGTTGCCCTCACCTCGGAGCTTTCTGGCATAGACAAGGCCAAAGCCGTTACTCTGTCAGCCATAGCGGCCAACGCCGGCTCAGCTTTAACGCCGATAGGAAACCCGCAGAACGTCATACTCTGGCAGACCTACGGGATTTCCTTCGGGGCCTTCATCCGGGCCATGCTTCCCTTCGTCCTCCTCTGGCTTTTGCTCCTCCTCACTTTCGCCCTCTCCGTGGGGAACAGAAAGCTTGAAGTGGGGGAGATCCCTGCGGTTCCTCTAAAAAAAGGGGCACTTCTCTCAGCTTTTCTGCTTATAATAGCTGACGTTCTCCTGGCGGAGACAGGAAGGGCGCTCTGGACTTTTCCCCTGACTTTCTTCGTCGTGCTTCTCTTCTCTCGCGAAGCTTTAGTGGCCTTCGACTGGGTTTTAGTTCTCACCTTCGCGTTGATATTCGTCGACTTCGGCGAAATCTCCTCGATAGTTGCTTCCCTTGGCCTGTCCTTTCCCCACACCGGAGTTTCCCTCCTGCTCGCATCGTCTCTTTTGAGTCAGATCATAAGCAACGTTCCCGCAACGGTTCTCATCATCGGCGCAAAGCCGGAGTGGCTTCCACTGGCGGTTGGGGTGAACGCCGGGGGGACGGGTTTTATAATCGGCTCGCTGGCGAACCTCATAGCGGTCAGAATAGCCGGAGTAAGGATTAGGGACTTCCACAGGATTTCCGTGCCCTATTTCCTGGCCGCTCTCCTGCTATCGACCCTGCTCCTTGCGGGCATTGAAGGATAGGGGGTGAAAAAATGGGCGGAATCGAGAGGTTGAGGTACTCAGGAATCATCGCGGGCTTAGTCTACTGGCTCTTCGTTGCATGGAGCATAAGCAGGAACCGCTGGTTCTCCTTCTTTCAGAACGCTCTGAGTAACCTCGGCGACCCGGCCAAGGCCAGCTCCCCGTAGATATACAACTGCGGTCTCATGGCAGGTTCCGTGCTTCTCCTCCTGTTCTCGCTCTATCTGATTGTGACATCGAACAACAAGCCCCAGGCGGTCGGCGGCGCCTACGTCAGCGTCTCGGCGATCTTCATGGCCCTGATAGGCATCTTTCATGAGGGGACCAGTCCTCACGTCTTCGTCTCAGCTTACTTCTTCGTCCAGTTTTTCGCGGGTGTGTTAGTCTACGGACTGGGGAGGAAAGAGAGAATTCTAAGACACAGCTCGATTCTCCTTTTCCTCCTGGCCATTGCTGGAACGCTCCTTCCCTGGCCCGCAACGGCACTCCTGGAGACGTACGAGGTGGCCCTGCTTATGGTCTTCACCCTGCTGGTGGCATTTAAACCACCGAATAACATCTTAGAAGATTAAAGGGACCTCATGGGAGGTGAATAAAAGAGTTGAGAAATCAGGCAAAGGTAACGCTCCTGTCCTTGAGGGAGCGGTTGAGCAGGTCGGCGTGCTCGAGCGTAACCTGGTACTCTGCTATCTTCTCCAGCTTTATCTCGGTGCCGTCGAGGATTATCTTGTTGACGTAGACTTTTCCTTCGTCGAAGCCGACGGTGTAGACGAAGAGGTCCTTCTTGCTCAGGTACTCCCTGATCTTCTCGTCCTCGAGGGCCTTGGCGAGGCCTCCAGCGGCGAATATCCTGACGTGGACGACGAACGCTCCGGGAACGTCCTTCTCGGCGAACCCCCTGAGGGTCTCGACGAATATCTCCTTGGTCTCCTCAATCGGCGTCTCACCGCCGAACTGAAGGACGGTGACCTGTGGAGCAAAGGCCTTGACGCGCTCCGCTATATCCGTTTCCTTGCCCTTCTCTGCCAGGAAGTGGTAGGTGACGCCTCCGCCCAGGGTTATGAAGGTCGCCTCGGTGGCGGTGGCGATGCTGGAGCAGATTATGTTCTTGCTTGCAACAACCGCGACCTTGTTGAGTCCGAGGTCTGCCAGGGCCTTTCCGACGAGCCTTCCGGTCAAAGCCCTTAGGTAAATCTCCTCCTCGAAGGTTGTCTTCGCCATTTCACATCACCTCCTTACCCACTTCTGTGGGTTTGTTCTCGATTATGATCAATGATGTTGGAGAATATAACTTTTTCGGTTTCCCTAATGAACTTCTGTCAGCCGAATAAATACGGCTACGGATAAAATGACAAAAACACCCTAAGAAAGGTCCCATTTTACTGTCAATTTGACTGAAAGAATGTATAAATTTGCCATACTTCCAACCATCTCCTGTGATGGAGAACAGCATAGGGTATCCAATAAAGGGTTCGATAGATAAACTTATAAGGTTCGAAAACAAGAAAAGCACGAGGTGATTATAATGTTAAGTGAAAGAATGTTGAAAGCCCTGAACGAGCAGCTAAACAAGGAACTTTTCTCGGCGTACTTCTACTTTGGAATAGCGGCCTACTTTAGAGAGAGAAGCCTCGACGGCTTCGCGAGCTGGATGGAAGCTCAAGCGGAAGAGGAACTCGGCCACGCGATCAGGTTCTACGACTACATATTTGACAGGGGTGGAAAAGTCGAGCTTGAGAGGATAGAAAAGCCAAAGGGGGAATTTGAGAGCCCGCTCAAGGCCTTCGAGGCGGTTTACCTCCACGAGGTCGGCGTTACCCAGTCGATTTTTAAGCTAGTAGATCTAGCGAAGGAGGAGAACGACCACGCGACCTACAACTTCCTCCAGTGGTTCGTGGAGGAGCAGGTCGAAGAGGAGGCGAACACAAAGGCCATCGTCGACAAGCTCAAGATAATCGGCGACCATCCGAACGGCCTCTTCATGCTCGACAGGGAGCTCGGAGCGAGAAGTGCTCAGCTCAGGGCACTCATTAGCCCCAAAAACTGATTCTTCGCTTTTTAAATTTTCCACCGGTCATTCTCAAAACGGTAGCGTCCGTGGTCTTTAACACGGAGGAATCAGAGTGGGATATGAATTAGCGAGCCGCATCTACGAGCCTGTGAATAGCTTCCTCGAAAAACCAACGGGAGGAAGGAGAGCAAGGAGAGGGCTGATTGAAAAGGCCCATGGGAAGGTTATAGAGCTCGGCGTCGGGACTGGTCTGAATCTTCCTCTTTACCGCGAAGACGTTGAAGTCTTCGGGGTTGACGTTAGCGAGGAGATGCTGAAAAAAGCCAAGAGGAAGAAAAGCCCCGCCAGGGTGAAGCTCGTTAAAGCCGACGCCCGCTTCATGCCATTTCCTGATGAGAGCTTTGACACCGCCGTTTCCACCTTCTTCCTCTGCGTCGTCTCGGGGAAAGGGAAGGTTTTGAGCGAGGTAAGGCGCGTTTTAAAACCGGGCGGTCTTTTCCTCGCCATGGAGTGCTCTCCCCCTAAAAACCCCATCTTCAGGGGTTTTTTGAGTGGTTTGAGCGCGCTGACGAGCAGGCTGACCGGGACGGACTTCCGACTGGACGTCGGAAACCTCCTGAGGAAGAACGGCTTCGAAATCCTTGAGGAGAGAAGCCTCGTGAACGGCGCCGTCAGGGTTTTGGTCGCTAAGCCTTCCTCAGAACCATGACGAAGGCTATCCTGGGAAAGAGCCACTCGAAGGAGAGGACCTTAAAGCCCCTTCTCTCGAACTCCAGCGAAAGCTCCTCCGGCGAGGGGAAGGCCTCGATGGAGCGCCAGAGGTGGTTGTAGGCTTCCCTGTTGCCCGTTAAAATCCCGCCGATGAATGGAACGACGCTCCTTGTGTAGAACCACGCGAGTTTTCCGAGAAAGCTCTCGTTCCGCGAGAACTCCAGGAGGAGAAGGATTCCTTCCCGCTTTAAAACACGGTGAATCTCAACTATCGCTTTCTCCCTGTCGGAGAAGTTCCTCAGGCCGAAGGCGACGCTGACTAAGTCAAAGCTCCTGTCAGGAAAGGGAATCTCCTCGGCGTTTCCAACCTTGAGCTGCGCGAAGGGAACCTTCTCCCTCGCTATCTCGAGCATCCTCTCACTGCAGTCCATGCCGTGAAAGGTGGCGGACAGACCGCGCTTTTCAAGCCTTTTCCTCATGCACCTTATCATGTCCCCGGTTCCACAGGCAACGTCCAAAATCTGCGGTTTTTCGACGTCCACGTAGGTGAGGGCTATTTCACAGGCCTTTCTCCTCCAGCTTTTATCAAGACCGAGGGTTGTGAGCCTGTTGACCATATCATAGCGCTCGGCTATGCTGTTAAACAGCTCCCTCACCAAGCTCCTCCCTCCGCAGGATCTTTTTAACCACCGCTGGCCTTCCTCGGAGGACGTAAACCCTATCCACCACCCTGAATAGCTCCTCGAGCTGGTGCGACACTATGATGACGGCCTTACCGGTCTTGGAGAGTTCACCGACGATTGAGAGCAACGTATCCTTTGACTCGGTGTCGAGGCCCGTGAAAGGCTCGTCCAGGATCAAAACGTCGAAGTCGAGCAGTAAGGCCCTCGCTATCGCCGCCTTCCTCCGCGTTCCCCCGCTCACTTCTTTGGGATACTTGTCCAAAAATCCCTCTATGCCGAGTTTTTTTGCAACGGTCACTGGATCGCACTCCCCCCCGTGGAACCTAGGGCCGAGGCATAGATTATCGCGGAGCCTCTTCCACGGGAGGAGGTAGTCCTCCTGGTAGACGACCGAGAGGTTGCCCCTCACGGAGATCTCACCGGAATCGGGCTTTTCAACGCCGGCCAAAATCCTCACGAGTGTGCTCTTTCCCGTCCCGTTGGGGCCGACTATGCCGACCACCTCGCCCCGCCTGACTTCCAGGCCAATTCCCCCGAGTATCTTCTCGCCGTTGAAGGATTTCTCTAGGTCTCTCACCAGTACCAGCGCCTCACCCATTCTTCGAGCCTCCCCAAGATAAGCTGATCAACCGTCACCATGAGCAGGATCAGGAGCAACGCCCAGGCGAAGACACCCGCCTTAATCCCGAGGTCGTAGGAGTAAACGAGCTGGTAGCCTATTCCGCCGGCCGAGCCGAAGGCCTCGGCAACGACGCTTATCCTCAGGGCAATGCCGATTGCTATCCTGCTCGCCGACACCATCTCCGGG
>WAMH01000192.1 GCA_015522395.1 Thermococcus sp.
AGGCCGACAGGAGCGCCTACTTCAAGAGCGTGGTTGCCTACTGGGATGGCGAGCTGCACCTCTTCAAGGGTTGGGTTGACGGTGAAATAATCCGCGAGAAGCGCGGGAACGGCGGTTTCGGCTTTGACCCGGTTTTCAGACCGTCGGGTTTCGACCGGACTTTCGCCGAAATGACAACCGAGGAGAAGAATGAGATATCACACAGGGGAAGGGCTTTAAAAGCCTTTGCAGAGTGGCTAAAGGAAAACCTTAAATAAGCCTGCGGTTCAAACTATCCAGCGGTATTTGAACAGGTGACGAAGGGGATTGCCATGTCAGGTTCGCTTGATAACACCGATCTTCGCCTGTTGAAGGAACTCAAGGAGAACGCGAGGGAGAACATAGCGTCACTCAGTAAAAAGCTCGGCATACCGAGGACGACCGTCCACTATCGCATCAAAAAGCTCGTCGAGGAGGGGGTAATAGAGAAGTTCACGGTCAAGCCGAACTACAAGAAGCTCAACCTCGGTACGACGGCCTTCATTCTGGCGCGTTACGACCCCGATTCCGGCCTGAACCAGAGGGAAGTGGCGGAGAGGATAGCGGCCCTCGATGGGGTCTACGAGGTGCACATAATAGCCGGCGAGTGGGATTTATTGATAAAGGTCCGCGCCCCCAGCTCTGAGGAGGTCGGCCAGATAGTGGTTGACAGGCTGAGGGAGATACGGGGCATCGGGCAGACGGTCACGATGGTTTCTTTCATCACGGTAAAGGAAGAACTTTAGGGGCGATGATCGGCGTTCTCCTTTCTGATTTATGATGAAGCGAGGTTTGGTGAGCCCTACATGACGCAGCACTCGTAGATTACCTCCACTTCCCTCACCGTTTTTGCCCACTCGATTATTTTCCTCGGCGGGTTCGTCAGCCTGTCAACGCCGGCCAGAATAGCTCCCCTGTCGAATTCCAACCGCCACATTCCGAGTGGGCGCATGCAGCCTATGCTTATCTCCCCGTCAAAGCGCTTTCTCGCGTATCTCACAACATCGAGGCTCTCTTCAACGCCCGGTTTTGGAACGTTCTCCATCTCCGTCCCCCTCGTCGGGATGAGCACGTCAAGGACGAGAACGTCTATCGGATAGTTCACCAGTATGTCTATGGCTTTGTACTCCCAGTGGATTTTTCCAAAGTCGAGGCCTATTGTGAGGTGGGGCGCCACCCTTACGCCCGCTTCTGTGATCAGGTCGAGAATTCTCAAGTAATCCTTCACGGTCTTGTTTATTTTGTAAACGCGCTTTATCACCCCATTGTCACCGACGAAGTCGAGGGAAACCACATCCACCCAGCGGAGCCATTCCAGATCGGCTTCGTCGATGAATCCAACGTGGGCGTTGAGCTTTAAGCTCGTCCTCCGCTTTATCTCTCTTATCTCGTCCGCGTAGAAGTCGAGCGGGACCTTTAAGCGGCCGTCCATCCCCCCGCTGAGGAGGCAGCCTAGGTAGCCTTTCTTCGCAAGGTCAAGGCAGTAGTTCAAAAGTTCCCCTCTTTTTGGCTTCTTCATGCCCTCCAGATAGTGCCTCCCGCAGTGGGCGCAGTTCAGAGCGCAGGCGTTGCCGGTGACGGAAACGGAGGGAAATTTGATCCCTGGAATGTAGATTTTGAGCTTTTTTCCCTTCGTCATTTTGAACTTCCCCCTTCATTTCGGTTCGCCCTCCCCAACCTCCACAGGAAGACCCAGTAGGAAACCTTCCCCAGAACGGCAAAAACTGTGAAAGAGCCTAGAACAGGCGCCGCCAGAAGCTCCACAAGCCATTTAAGTTCCCCCGCGTTGGCCAGGGCAGGGACGAACGGAATCGCCGCTACCGTGAAGAGCACGATCGAGTTCAGCCTGGAGAACCAGAGGCTTGCCTTGAGCCCTTCCACCTTCCACAGGACGCTGTTCCTTATCCCAACAGCCACGTAGTTGATCGCCGCTCCGATCAGTGCCGTCACAGAGGTTACAACGAACTCCTTTGGACCGAAGGGCAGAACGTTCTCTATCACGGCGGAGTATGTGTAATAGGCCGATGAGAGCATCAGCGCCCAGGACAGTCCCCTGAGGATATAGGCCATCGTGAACCTCCTTACCGCCCACTTTCCCAGCTCTTCCCTCGCCAGTCCGGCCATTCCCGTGTAGTAGAG
>WAMH01000193.1 GCA_015522395.1 Thermococcus sp.
GTATGATGAAGTTCATCCCTGTCTACGACACCATAAAGCGCTGCCGCGACTGCGGGCATCAGTTTGTGGACTGGGAAAACAAGGGCGTATGCCCGCGCTGTGGAAGCACCAACGTGCGCGACGCCCTCGACAACGTCAGGGCAATGCGCGAGCTGGCACAGGAGGTGGACGAGATACTCATAGCGACCGACCCCGATACCGAGGGTGAGAAGATAGCCTGGGATATAAGAAACGTTCTCAGCCCGTACACGCCCAACATCAAGCGCATAGAGTTCCACGAGGTTACGAGACCGGCCATAATGCGCGCCATCCAGGAAGCGAGGGACGTCAACGAGGGTCGCGTCAATGCTCAGATCGTCAGGCGTATAGAGGACCGGTGGATAGGCTTCGAGCTGAGCCAGGAACTCCAGCGCGTCTTTGAAAACAGAAACCTCTCTGCCGGAAGGGTTCAGACTCCAGTTCTCGGCTGGATAATCGAGCGCTATAAGGAGTTCAGCGAGAGCGAAACCTACTTCCTCAGCCTGACCCTTGAGAACGGCCTCCAGGTGACGGTTGAGATAGGCAAGGACGGGAAGAACGTTGAGCCTCCCGAGTATGTAACCGTCGAGGAGGTTCAGCTCGAGGAGAAGGAGTTCAATCCGAGCCCGCCGTACACCACCGACGCCATGCTGAAGGACGCCTCGACGTTCCTGAAGCTTTCCGCACCGGAGACGATGCGCTTGGCCCAGGACCTCTTCGAAATGGGTCTCATCACCTACCACAGAACGGACTCAACCCACGTCAGCAACACCGGAATAGAGATAGCGAAGGAGTACATAACCCAAGAAATCGGTGAGGATTACTTCAAGCCGAGGCACTGGGGTGAGGAAGGCACGCATGAGGCCATAAGGCCGACGAGGCCGATAGACACCGGTCGTTTAATGCAGCTCGTCCGCGACGGCATCATACAGCTCCCCAAGAACCTCACGAGGAACCACTACCGCCTGTACGACATGATATTCCGGAAGTTCATGACCAGCCAGATGAAATCTGCGAGGCTCCTCATGGAGAGAACGGTTATCAACGCGGCAGTTGGGAAGACGGAGCTCGAGGGCTACGTCGAGGTAATCGAGGATGGCTGGACTAAGCTCCGCTCGCCTCCCTTCAGGCAGCTCCCGAGGCTTGAAGCGGGTGTGAAGCTCAAGGTCGTCGAGGCCAAGAAGTGGAGGGCGCCGAAGGTTTCGCTCTACAGCCAGGGGGACATCATAGCCCTCATGAAGGAGCGCAAGATAGGCAGGCCGTCAACTTATGCAAAGATAGTCGAGACGCTGATAAGGCGCTACTACGTCTTTGAGACTCGCGGAAGAAAGAAGCTCGTGCCTACCGAGCAGGGCATCAAGGTCTACCACTATCTCATAAGCAAGTATAAGGAACTCGTTAGCGAGGAGAAAACGCGGGAGCTTGAGGCCACGATGGATCTCGTCGAGGAGGGGAAGGAGGACTACCAGCGCGTTCTGAACTCCCTCTACAACGAGATACGGAAGTATATCGGGGGCGGTCGGCCTGCCTCCTGAGCTGCCCCGTCTTTTGACAGTCTGTTATTCTCTCCACTTTAGTTCACCCGTGAAGTGAGCGAAACGTTACAGTTCTAATTTTGCTAGACTGTAAAACCAAAAAATTTAAAATCTTTCGGTGGTAAGAGATTTGCATGGGGACGCAATCCCTCTAAAATTCCCAAGAGTGATTGCGTCTATCCGGGTCGCATAAGCGGGTAAACTAACATACCTTGGAAAAACTTTATATGCCTTGATCCCGGAATATGAGTTAGAAAATTTGGTGGTGGTAAGGATGGTTAAGGACAAGATGGTAGAGCTCCTTCAGGAGCACTTCGAGTTGAACCTCTACGAGGCAAGGGCGTACGTGGCTTTGGTAGGTTTCGGCGTTCTCACGCCGGCGGAGCTGGCAAGCGTTTCGGAGGTTCCCGCGCCGAGAACCTACGACGTTCTCAGGAGCCTCGAGAAGAAGGGATTCGCCATAAGCCAGCCGGGCAAGGTCAACAAGTACAGGCCAGTCCACCCCGAGAACATCCTCGAGAAGTTCATCGAGGAGTGGCAGGAGAGGATCGCTGAAGAGCTTGAGGCCAAGAAGAAGGCCAAGGAAGAACTCCTCCAGCTCATGAAGCCTCTCATCGAGACCGAGATTCCAAAGTACGGCGTCGAGAAAGTCTGGGTCGTCCGCGGAATCAGGAACGCCACCCTCAAAACCAAGGAGATGTTCGAGGACGTTAAGGATCAGATTCTCTTGGCGGACGACGGCTACATCGCCATCAACCTCGAGAGCGACATCATAAAGGCGATAGACAGGGGTGCCAAGGCCAAGATAATCGTCGCCCCGAACGTTCTCCAGAGGCTCGGTACCTCAAAGATAATGGACTACTACAAGGAGGGCAAGCTCGAGCTTAAGGTCCTCGACAAGTTCGAGCTCCCGATGCTCATCTGCGATGACGAGGTCTTCTTCGCCCTCGAGGACATGGCGGCAAGGTACTTCAACTACGAGACCCAGATCTGGATCAAGGACTTCCGCGTCAAGGCACTCTTCGAGGGCAAGTTCAACGAGTACTGGGAGAAGGCCGAGAAGGCCTGATTTTTCTTTCTCTTAATTCATATCCATCTTCACCGCTTTGCTCTTCTCAACAGAGTTATAAACTCTACCCGTCAAAATCGCAACAACACGGACCAAAAATTGGGGGTAAAAACCGGTTACGTGGCTTTAAAAGAGTTCAGACGTACTTGAACTCCTCTTCCTCCTCGCTCTTCTCCTTGATCTTCCAAAAGAGCTTCCCTTCCTTCTGATAACTTTCGACCTTTCCCTGCTCGGCGAAGCGGAGCAGGTAGCGCCTGACCTCCATCGGCTTTATGCCAGTCTCCTCCGATATCTCCTCGATCGTCTTAGGGCCGTTCTTAATGGCCTCGAGCACCTTCACGTTCTTCATTCCACTCCCCCCAGCTTTCTGTATCTTTCGAGCAGGTTTATTATATGCTCCATTGCCCTTAAGTGTTTCTCCAGCTCGTCGATGTCATCCGGCAGGGAGTTGGCCAGCTCGTTGAGCTTCTCCCTCAACTTCTCCTCAACGCCCTTCATCTCTGCCCTCCTCTGCTTCTCCCTGTACTCGCAGACGGGGCAGAAGACCCTGCCGTCCTTCTCGAACAGGGGCGAGCCGCACTTCGGACAATGTTTATCGAGCATCTTCGCCCCGGAGAGCATGAGGGGCATTATGATGTTCTTTATCTCCCACTCTGTGGGTCCATTCATCGGATCACCCCGTTAGAAGTTGGAAGACCTCGGCAAAGGCCTTCTTCCCTAGGCGGGAGCGCCTTATCCTGTCGGAGATCTCGGCGATGTCAAAGGCGGTTATCTTAAAGTTCTCCTTTATTCCTTCCAGAAGTTCAAGCAGCTCATCGAGGGTAAGCTCGCCGTGCTGGAAGCGGGCTATCCTGTACTCTGGCCTCAAAACATCGAGGTCGACGGTGAGGTATATTTCATCCCCGAGGTACTTTTTGGCTTCGTCCAGTATCTCAAGCAGATCGTTCGTCTGGAGGTTTTTGTAGGCCCTCCATCTCCCGCGCACTTTCCTGCTCCTCAACAGGGCAGGGAAGATCTTGACGCGCCTCGTCCAGAGCTGTGTTCTTTCGGTGGTGGGTATCATCAGGACGGGGGCCATAACAACCGCCCGGTTTACAAAGCGCTCCTCGAGAGCGTATGCCAGCCAAGAGCCGTGGTCGAGGTAGTCGTGCATTAAATCCGTGTGCGCATCGACGCTGATTAGAGATGGGGGTTTAAGCTTCTGAACGATTCCGTATGTTGCAAGGTGCTCGCCGATGATGTAGGTTCTGTCCAGAGGCAGCCTCTCGGGAAGCAGTTCCACCCTGCTGGATTCTACTATGACGTAGTCGTCTATGAGCTTGTTCCGTTTGAGGAAGTTGAGAACGTAGGAAACCCCATCACGGTTGGGCTTCTCGCCGAAGGGAACGAAAGTTACCATTCTTCTCCACCGCTCCGGGTTGTCTTCCGGGCTTTTAAACCTTGACCGCAATGTTAGACATTCTTATGTTAATTCGAGAAGCCAAGGTTTAAAAAGTAACAACGCGAGGTTAAATCGAAAACCCTTCGGAGGTCTCACCATGATACTTCAGGTTGCCCTTGACCTTACCGACGTTGAACAGGCCATTTCTATCGCCGAGAAAGCGGCTCGGGGCGGTGCCCACTGGCTCGAGGTTGGAACGCCCCTGATAAAGAAGGAGGGCATGCGCGCGGTTGAGCTCCTCAAGAGGCGCTTCCCCGACAGGAAGATCGTTGCCGATTTAAAGACAATGGACACCGGTGCCCTGGAGGTTGAGATGGCGGCCAGGCACGGTGCGGATGTGGTTTCCATCTTGGGCGTTGCCGATGACAAGACGATTCTTGACGCCGTTGAAGTGGCCAGAAGATATGGAATCAGGGTCATGGTTGACCTCATCGGAGTGAAAGACAAGGTAAAGCGTGCCAAGGAACTCGAGCGGATGGGGGTTCACTACATACTCGTCCACACAGGCATAGACGAGCAGGTTCAGGGCAAGACACCCCTGGAGGACCTCGAAAAGGTCGTGAAGGCCGTCAAAGTTCCCGTTGCTGTTGCGGGTGGACTGAACCTCCAGACCATTCCAAAGGTCGTCGAACTCGGCGCGACTATAATAATCGTCGGCGGTGCCATTACGAAGGCAAAAGACCCCGAAGAGGTCACCAGACGGATAATCGACATCTTCTGGGGCGAGTACATGATGACCATACGGAAGGCTATGAGGGACATAACGGAGCACGTGAACAACGTTGCGGACACCATAAAGCTCGAGCAGGTCAGGGCCTTCGTCGACGCGATGATTGGGGCGAACAAGATATTCATCTACGGCGCCGGGAGGAGCGGTCTGGTCGGGAAAGCCTTCGCGATGCGCCTGATGCACCTTGACTTCAATGTCTACGTGGTCGGAGAGACGATAACGCCGGCTTTCGAGCAGGGCGACCTTCTCATAGCCATAAGCGGCTCCGGCGAGACCAAGAGCATCGTTGACGCGGCACAGATAGCGAGGGCCCAAGGAGGGAAGATAGTCACCATAACCTCCTACGCCAACTCGACACTTGGAAAACTCGCCGATGTGGTCGTGGAGATACCCGGAAGGACGAAGGAGGACGTCCCCACTGACTACATAGCGAGGCAGATGCTCACGAAGTACAAGTGGACGGCCCCCATGGGAACCCTCTTCGAGGACTCGACGATGATATTCCTGGACGGCGTGATAGCCCTCCTCATGGCGACGTTCCAGAAGACGGAGAAGGACATGAAGCGGAAGCACGCCACTCTCGAGTGAACCGAAAGGGATATGAACGCCCACTCCATTTTTCCTTAGGGATGGGGATGGTCTCGTTCACCCACGTCTTCGTTGGAATAGGCGGAACAGGGGCGGGGATAGTGGAGGGTATAACCGCCGACGGCGTGGTTAAGGTAACGGTCAACCCCGCATACTACCTCCTCCCGAGTTCCGCCGAGTACGAGGAGCGGCTCCGTGACTTTTTCTCGTCCCTGCCGAAGAACACCTTTCTCTGGCTGATCTTTGACGACAGGGAGACCAACCACGAGCTTAGGGAGGTAATCCTCGACAGCGCCCCGGGCGACACGATAAAACTTGCGTACGTTCTGACCCCGAGGCGGGAGCTCATCGGGGAGAAACCCCCCTGGGCGGAAGGATTCGAGACCGTTTTCTACGACTCCCTCCGGGACTTCCTCTCCGAGGGGAAATCCCTCAGGGCGGCGTTCTCCGAGGCATCCAACAGGATAGCGGAGCTCTTCTCTAGACTGTACTACTATCTCGAGACCCAGATGCTGGTCAACATAGATTACGCTGACCTCTTCAACATGATAAAGGGCGGAAACGTTGGAATTCTCCGCCTCCTCCGCAGGGTGGACTTCAACTGGCACTGGGGGGTCTGGGAGCGCGGGCTTATCGGAATACTCGTTGGAAGGGATGTTCCGCTCAGAGACGCCCACTCCATTTTAGAGCGCTTCCAGGAGCTCCTCTCGGAGAAGGATGTTATATGGGGGGTTATCGCCGACGAGAACGTGAACGAGGGTGTTGAGATTCTGGCCCTGCTCGTGAGGAAGTGGTAGGTGGTAGAATGGAGGCGGTTTTCTTTGACATCGACGGAACACTGCTCACGGAGATGCCCCTTATAGAGCTCTTCCTACCCCAGGTTTACGAGCTTATCTCCAGAAGGACAGGCCTTTCGAAGGATGCGGCACGTGAGCGTTTCCTGGCCGAGATTTTTAGCAGAAGGGGCACCTACGACTGGCACGACTGGAACTTCTTCTTCAAGCTCTTTGATCTCGACATGGACTACGCCGAGCTGATGAAGCGCTACCCCCACAAGCTCCACGTTTACCCCGACACGGTTCCAACCCTCGAGTGGCTAAAGGGCGAGGGCTACAGACTCGGCGTCATAACCAGCGGGCCTGCCTATCAGAGGCTCAAGCTCGAGTTGGTCGGTCTGAGGGACTACTTCGATGTGATCGTCACGAGGGAGGACGTTAAGGCCATAAAACCGGAACCAAAAATCTTCCTGCACGCCCTCGAGACACTCGGCGTCCGGCCGGGAGAGGCCTTAATGGTAGGAGACTCCCTCAGCCAGGACGTCTACGGCGCGAAGAACGTTGGAATGACCGCGGTCTGGATAAACCGCGATGGAGAACCA
>WAMH01000194.1 GCA_015522395.1 Thermococcus sp.
TTTCGCTAAGCATCTCAACCACCTCACTCTATTTTTTCAAACATGTCCTTGGGAGCGCCGCAGAGCGGGCAGACCCAGTCGTCCGGAAGGTCCTCAAACTTGGTCCCGGGTTCAACCCCACTCTCGGGGTCCCCCTCGTCCTCATCATAGATGTAGCCACAAACTATGCACTTCCACTTCGCCATTTTCTTTCACCATTCTAATGTTATTAGGTCGTCCTTATAAGGTTTGTGGTTCAAACCTGTAGAATGGAAAAACGAAAGAATCACTCAAAGACTATGAACTTCTCCCTCGGAGCGCCACAGACTGGGCAGTACTCGGGGGCCTCGTCGACGGCTGTATAGCCGCAGACCGGGCAGATGTAGACCCTCTTTATCTCGATGTCCTCTCCGCTCTCGGCCTTCTCCTTGGCGGCTTTGTAAAGCTCCGCGTGTATCTTCTCGGCCTCGAGGGCGTAGTGGGTCGTTCTAACCGCATCCTTCTCGCCCTGGAACTCGGCGGCGTTCTTGAAGACGGGGTACATCTCCTCGACCTCATAAGTTTCACCGTCTATTCCCGCCTGGAGGTTCTCAGAGGTCTTACCCAGGTTTCCGAGGGCTATGAAGTGGTTCTTCGCGTGGACGAACTCTGCATGGGCGATAGCCCTGAAGAGCTTGGCTATGTTGTGAAAGCCCTCCTTCTCGGCCTGCTCCGCGAAGATCAGGTACCTCATGTGGGCCATGCTTTCGCCGGCAAAAGCCTCTTCCAAAAACTTCCGGGTCATCTTCTTCTCAACCACCATATCCAACCACCGAATAGTGCACTGCGGTATGGTTTAGAGCGCGAACGTATATAACGGTTTTCCAAACCAAAGGTTTTGAATGGCCGTTAGTTGGAGCGTCGAGCTTCCTTGATTTCCTTCTCGAGCCTCAAGGCTTTCCGAAGGTTCCCAAATACAACGGCGCCGACTGGTCTATCTCCACTGTAGAAAACCTTGGTTTCGTCATTGAGCCATTTTCCGTCACCGCGGGTTCTCCCGATAAGGGCGATGCTCAGGTCGGCGAACTTGAAGACCGCAGAGCGGAAGCTGAAGTCATAGCCTGCCTCCTTTCCTCCGAGCAGGTCTGCCAAAACCCTCGCCTGCTCCACCGCCCTTCTCGCGGTTCCGGAGATTATGCCATCGTGCTCCGCGCAGTCGCCTATGGCGTAAACTCCCTCCGCGAGGTCCTGAAGCGGTCATCTATGAGGATCCCCGCCCCGTCTGGATCCCGCTCCTTCGAGCGAGTTCAACGTTTGGAACCGTTCCATAGGCGCATACCTTAAGCCTTCCCGGGATATAGCCTCTGTCCGTGTTCAGGCTCTCCTCGCTGGCGCGTAGGATTTTCGTGCCGAGATGGAACTCCACTCCGATACTCTCCAGTTTTTCCCTCAACATTCCGCTCAGCTCTTCGTCTAGTCCGAGGAGGGTTTTCCGCCTGTGAACGAGCCTAACCTTGTAGCCGGCCTTTGCGAGGTTCCCGGCCAGTTCAAAGGCTATTAAACCGCCGCCGAGAACAGTTATCTCTCCCTCCTCCTCAAGTTCCTCCTTTATCCTCCTCGCGTCGTCGAGGGTCCTGAAGGTGAGTATGTGCTCCCTGTCGGGGGCGGTTGGCTCCCTCGCCTTTGCCCCTGTGACGAGGACGAGGACGTCGTAGGGGATTTCCCCTTTGTCCGCCACGAGAACCTTCCTGGCCCGGTTTATGAGAAGAGCTTTTTCGCCAAGTCTGAGGGAGATTCCCCTTTCCTCGTACCAGCCAGGGGAATAGGGAAACAGCTTCTCCTCCGGTAGAAAACTCGCCATGTAGTGGCTCAGCAGGGGCTTTGAGTAGTAAGGAACGCTTTCGTGGTCAACTAACGTAACATCGTGGTCGCTGGAAAGCCCTTTAGCAAGCTCCACACCGCCGGGTCCGTTGCCAACGATAACGACCTTCATCTTCATCGCTATTATTAAGGCCCCTCTGGTTAAAAACCCCTCAGAAACCTCCGGTTTTAAACCGGTTATCGAACCAAAGGTTAATCACTTTCGGGATCAACTTCGATGGGTGCTGGAAAATGAAGGAAGTTGCCATCTTTGCCGGAGGCTGCTTCTGGTGCATGGAGGAGGCCTTTGAGAGACTGCCAGGAGTCATTGAGGCCATCTCCGGCTACACCGGTGGATGGATCGAGAATCCAACCTACGAGATTGTCTCGACCGGTGAAACAGGCCACCGCGAGGCGGTTAAGGTCATCTACGACCCGTCCAGGGTTTCCTACGAGCGCCTCTTGGAGGTCTTCTGGAGGAACATAGACCCGACTGACCCCTACGGCCAGTTCGTCGACAGGGGAGACCAGTACAGGACGGCTATTTTCTATCTCAACGAAAGGCAGAGAGAACTTGCTGAGGAATCTAAGAGGAGACTTGAACTTTCCGGAATCTTTGATGGGCCGATAGTCACGGAGATTCTCCCCGCGAAGGAGTTCTATCCGGCCGAGAATTACCACCAGGGTTACTACTTCCGCTTCGAGACGAACTACAAGCACTACAAACTCTACTCCGGCAGGGTTGGCTTCATAAAGTCCGTATGGGAGAAAAACCGGTACTTCCGCCTCTTCCCGGAGAGGGAGCGCTACTGGCTCGGCTGGCAGAAGCCGGGCGATTCTGAACTCAGGAGGCTCTTAACCCCTCTTCGGTACAGGGTGACCCAGCTCGGCGACACGGAACCGCCTTTCAAAAACAAGTACTGGGACAACCACGAGGAGGGCATCTACGTTGACATCGTTTCCGGGGAGCCTCTCTTCAGCTCCCTCGACAAGTTTGATTCGGGCACGGGATGGCCAAGCTTCACAAAACCGCTGGAGGAATGGGCGGTCGTTGAAGCTGATGAATGCGAGGGCTTTCTCTGCGGACGGGAAGTGAGGAGCCGCTTCGCTAACTCTCACCTCGGCCACGTCTTCGACGAGCCGACGCCAACTGGAAAGCGCTACTGCATAAACTCCGCCTCTCTGAGGTTCATCCCAAGGAGAGAGCTGAGGAAGTACGGCTACATCGCCTACGAGCGCCTCTTTGACTGAGACTCACCGAAAAGCTCGATGCAGACCCGGCACTCCTTCGGGTCTATCTCCGGGTCAATCTCCGCGTGGAAGGAGCATCCGTAGCCCTTGCCCAAGAACTCCAGGGAGAGCTTCACAAGCTCGGTGTGTATCTCATATTCACCGGGTTTTTCTTTGATTATTTCATCCGCCAGCTCGGCAACCTTTCCATCAATGTCCTGAAAGGAGGAAACGTCAATGAGCCTTCCCCTTTCTTCCCTCAGGTAGCGGGAAACTGCCGACTGGGTTATGTGCAAAAGCTTCGCTATCTCCGTCTGCTTCAGGCCTTTTTCCCTCAAACGCTCCACCAATCTTCGCCTGAGGGAGGGATAAACGTAGCGCGAGGCCACCTCAAAGGCGTTCGTCTTCATGGTTCCGGTTATGACGGGCGGAATATTTAAGGCTTTTCGAGGGCCTTCAGCTCCGCCATCATCTCCCTGAACTTCTCGTCGCTCATTCCAAGGAGCTTTTTGGCGCCTTTCAGCGTTATCGTTCTCGCGAGGGTCTTCCTCATCACGGGGTTCTCCAGCGGAGAGAAGCCGTACTTGACGAGGATTTTGAGGGACTCCGGATAGGCCTTGAGCAGCTTGGCCACGTTGGTGTCTTCAGTTATCTCCTCGAGTTTATCGTCGCACTCCTTGACCTCCATGCTGAGTTCCTTAGAGTCTTCGGTCTTGGTCACCCTCAAGACGAAAAAGCCAGAAACATCCTTAATCTCAACCTTGTAGCCAGCCTCCTCAAGCTTCGGGAGGATGTCCACGAAGGGTTTATCACCGAGCACCTCGAGCGTTTCTCCGGTCTTGAGCTTTCCGAGGGACTCGATTATCATCAAAGCGGGCTGGGGTGCCTTAAGACCGCGGACGTCGAGCATCATTTCTGCATCACCGCATCATTTTATGACGCGCGGCATATAAACTTTGTTGGGCAGATATGCCCAGCAATGCTTATAAAACGTTGATATGACAACTGTCATGAAGGTGGTTAAAGATGACCGAGTTACTGAACACGCGTGAGTACAAGAAAGAGCAGCTGAAGAAGCTGCTCCTTAGAATCCACGAGGGAGAAAGCGTTGAGAAGCTCAAGGAGGATTTCAGAGAGGTGTTGAGCGGAATTTCGCCCCTTGAGATACCCCTCATCGAGCAGGAGCTTGTGAAGGAGGGCATCTCAGCGAAGGACATAGCCAAGATGTGCGATTTACATGTTGAACTCTTCCGCGAGGCCGTTAAGGGCACGGACGAGCTTGAGGAGAAGGACCTGCCGGACGGTCACCCACTCAAGACCCTCTACCTGGAGAACAAGGAGATAATGAAAGATGCAGAGATGCTCAACCTCTACGCGAGAACCCTGACAACGACAAAGGATGAGCGCATGAGGAAGGAAATCTTAGGGGTTTTAGAGGAGATAGTGAATGACCTAAGAAAGGTCGGCTTCACCCACTACAACCGCGAGGAGATGCTCACCTTCCCCTACATCGAGAGGAGAGGTTTAACGGCGATAGCAACAGTCCTCTGGACCAAGCACGACGAGATAAGGTTCATGATAAAGTATCTGGCCGACCTTCTGAGAAAGAGGGACAAGATGCCCTGGGAGGAGTTCGTTGAGCGCTTCAAGGCCAAGGCCGGCGAGGCAGCCTTTGCGCTCAGCGACATGGTCTTCCGCGAGAACAACATCTATTACCCCACGCTCAAAGCACTCCTCAGCGAGGGAGAGTGGAAGGCCATAAGGATGCAGGAGGACGAGATAGGCTTCTACAAGGTCAACCCACCGGCCTGGGATCCCGGAGAAGACGTTAAACCCCTCCACCCGTGGGAGATCAACCCGGAGCTGAGCATCGAGCAGCTCCTCGGCCTTCCAAAGGAGGTTCAGGAAGCACTGAAGGGCCAGCCGCTGGAGTTCGATAAAAGCCAGCTAAAGCGCGATGGCGACATAGACCTCGGAACGGGCTACGTCAACGTGGAAGAGCTGAAGGCAATCTTTGAGGCCCTGCCGGTTGACGTTACCTTCATCGACAGGAACGACAGGGTTAGGTTCTTCTCGCCCGGCGAGAGGATATTTGACAGGACGATGTCCGTCCTCGGAAGGCCGGTCCAGCTCTGCCACCCGCCGAAGAGCGTCCACATAGTGAACAAAATCCTCAGGGCCTTCAAGGAGGGTAGGAAGGAGGAGGCAACCTTCTGGCTTAAACTCGGGCCAAAGTACGTCTACATCAAATACGTGCCGCTCTTCAATAATAAGGGGGAGTATATAGGAACTCTGGAGATGACGATGGACATCGCACCATATAAAAG
>WAMH01000195.1 GCA_015522395.1 Thermococcus sp.
ATGCAGAACAGGCCGTTAGAACCGCCTTGGCTATCCTCACCGAGGGAATCGTTTCCGCCCCTCTTGAGGGAATAGCGGACGTTAAAATCAAGCGCAACACCTGGGCCGACAACAGCGAGTACCTCGCTCTATACTACGCCGGGCCGATAAGAAGCTCCGGCGGAACCGCTCAAGCGCTGAGCGTCCTCGTCGGCGACTATGTGAGAAAGAAGCTCGACCTCGACCGCTTCAAGCCGAGCGAGGAGCACATAGAGCGCATGGTCGAGGAGGTCGACCTCTACCACCGCGCGGTCACGAGGCTGCAGTACCACCCCGAGGCCGACGAGGTAAGGCTCGCCATGAAGAACATCCCCATCGAGATAACTGGTGAAGAGACCGACAAGGTGGAGGTGAGCCACAGGAACGTTCCTGGAGTGGAGACCAACCACATCCGCGGCGGAGCCATCCTCGTCATGGCCGAGGGAGTCCTTCAGAAGGCGAAGAAACTCATCAAGTACATCGACAAGATGGGCATCAACGGCTGGGACTGGATAAAGGAGTTCGTTGAGGCAAAGGAGAAGGGCAAATCCGCCGAGGAAAAACCTGCCGGCGATTCCAGGGCGGAGGAAGCGGGCAAAGATGAGGTCAAGGAGGAGGTCAAGAAGGGCTTCTACTACGAGCTTTACGAGCGCTTTAGGGCCAACATCGCGCCCAACAAGAAATACACTAAGGAGATAATCGGCGGCAGGCCCCTCTTCGCTGAGCCTTCTGCCAACGGCGGTTTCAGGTTGAGGTACGGCCGCTCCCGCGTCAGCGGCTTCGCCACCTGGAGTGTCAACCCCGCGACCATGCTGATCCTCGACGAGTTCATCGCTATTGGAACGCAGATGAAGACGGAGAGGCCTGGTAAGGGATGCATAACAACGCCGGCGACAACGGTTGAAGGGCCGGTTGTAAAGCTCAAGAACGGCTCCGTAGTCAAGGTGGACGACTACGAGACCGCTCTAAAGGTGAGGAACGAGATAGCCGAGATTCTGTACGTTGGCGATGCCCTGGTCAACTTCGGTGACTTCGTCGAGAACAACCAGACGCTTCTTCCAGCGAACTACGTCGAGGAATGGTGGGTTCAGGAGCTGGTTAAAGCGATAGCGGACACCTACGAGGTCGAGCTTGAACCATTCGCCGAAAACCCGCGCGAGGCGGTTGAAGAGGCGGCCGAATACATCGAGGTCGATCCGGATTTCCTGTGGAAGCTCCTCCGCGACCCGCTCCGCGTTAGGCCGGACGTTGAGACCGCCATACACCTCTCGAAGGTTCTTGACATCCCCTTCCACCCATACTACACCCTCTTCTGGAACACGCTGGAGCCGGGGGAAGTTGAGGAACTCCAGAAAGCTTTGGTAAACGCTCAAATCGAGTGGGACGAGTTCAGGAAGAACAAGTTCGCTAGGAAAGTCGTCCTCAACAACGACCCTAAGATCAAGCGCTACCTTGAGCTTTTGGGCCTTCCGCACAGGCTCGAGCGCACCGAGGACCGGAGGAAGGTCATCGTAATCGACTACCCCTGGAGCGCGGCTCTGCTCACCCCGCTCGGCAACCTCGAGTGGGAGTTTAAAGCTAAGCCCTTCCACACCGTCATCGACATAATCAACGAGAACAACCGCATAAAGCTCCGCGACAGGGGAATAAGCTGGATTGGGGCGAGGATGGGAAGGCCAGAGAAGGCCAAGGAGAGGAAGATGAAGCCGCCGGTTCAGGTGCTCTTCCCCATCGGTTTGGCCGGAGGCTCGAGCAGGGACATCAAGAAGGCCGCCGAGGCCGGGAAGGTTTCGAGCGTCGAGATAGCGTTCTTCAAGTGTCCGAGTTGTGGGCACGTGGGACCGGAGCACCTCTGCCCCCGCTGCGGAACGCGGAAGGAACTCCTCTGGCACTGTCCGAGATGCAACGTTGACTACACCCAGAGCGAAGCAGAGAACTTCGACTTCCGCTGTCCAAAATGCGGCGCCGAGCTTCTCCCTTATGCGAGGAGGACGATAAAGCCCTCGGAACTCCTCAAGCAGGCGATGGAAAACGTCAAGATCTACGGCATCGACAGGCTCAAGGGCGTCATGGGAATGACTTCCGGCTATAAGATGGCCGAACCGCTTGAGAAGGGCCTCCTCAGGGTGAAGAACGACGTCTACGTCTTCAAAGACGGCACAATCCGCTTCGACGCGACCGATGCACCGATAACCCATTTCAAGCCGAGGGAGATAGGAACGAGCGTGGAGA
>WAMH01000196.1 GCA_015522395.1 Thermococcus sp.
GACTGGAGATTTTGGCAGATAAGGGAATTGGCGTCCGCGTCCTAGTCAGCGGAGGAATGGGCTTCGCGAGCACGAACGTTCTTACGAAGGAGAGCGTTGGAGAAGCGGTCAAAAACGCGGTGAAGCTCGCCAGGGCGGCCTCCCGCGTTAGAAACGAGCCGATACGCTTTTCGGAGGAGGACTTCCACAGTGTTCGCTACGAGGTCAAGATGAGGAAGGACTTCCGCGACGTTTCTCCCGAGGAGAAGCTCGAACTCCTGAAGAAAATCGATGAGGAGGTAAAGGCCACCGGCGCAAACGTTCCGATGCGTTACCTTGGCTACTCCGACCAGATGTGGCACAAGGTAATAGCCCACAGCGACGGAGCCTTCATCGAGAGCTTCATCCCGCGCGTTTCTGTCATGTACAACCTCGTTGTCTTCGAGAGCGGCCAGATGGAGCAGGCACCCTTCGTGGAAAGGGCCTTTTCCGGTGGCTTGGAGCTTATCGAGAGGGACGAACCCTGGAACTGGGCGGTCAAGGATGTTAATGCTTTAAGAAGGCTTATCACAGAAGGCAAAAAGCCGCCCGAGGGAAAAGTTGACTTGATCATAAGCCCGGAGGTGGCTGGAATAGCCGTCCACGAGAGCGTCGGGCACCCCTACGAGTCTGACAGGATATTCGGAAGGGAGGCAGCACAGGCCGGAGAGAGCTTCGTCAAGCCGGACATGCTCGGCGAGAGGATTGGCAGCGAAGCTGTCACCGTTATCGAAGACCCGACGATACCGAACAGCTGGGGATTCTATCTCTACGACGATGAAGGTGTTAAAGCCCGCCCAAGGTACCTCATAAGGGACGGAATCATCACCGAGTTCCTCACGAACAGGGAATACGCCTACAAGCTCGGCCAGCACTCGAACGCTGCCGCGAGGGCAATCAACTACAACCGCGAGCCGATCGTGAGGATGGCAAACACCTACTTGGCTCCGGGCGACTACTCCTTCGAGGAGCTGATTGAAGATGTAAAACTCGGCGTCTACATGGTGAGCTTCAACGAGTGGAACATAGACGACCGCAGGTATCAGCAGAGGTACATAGGCAGGGAAGCTTACCTCATCGAGAACGGAGAGATAAAGCACCCGGTAAGGAGACCCATCCTCGAGATAACGACGAGAGCTCTCTGGAGCAGCGTTGACGCGGTCGGGAGGGAAGTGGAGTTCTATCCCGGAACCTGCGGAAAGGGTGAGCCGGGCCAGGGCGTCCCCGTCTGGATGGGTGGAGCGCACGCGAGGCTTCGCAACATTCCGCTGAGGAGGCCGTGAGGTGGTGAGAATGTTCGACGTTAATGAACTCATTCTGAAGAAGGCGAAGGAGCTTGGCTTCGGGGACGTCGTTGTCCTCAGCCACGAAGGCAACAGGAGGCAGGTCCGCTTTGCAAACAACGAGATAACCGTGGCAAAGCACTGGCACGAGAGGGAGGTCGAGCTTTTCGTCGAGTTCGAGAAGAGAATTGCCGGAACGACGATAACCGAGCTGAGCGAGGAGAACATCGAGCGCACTCTGAAGACGCTCCTGAGCAACATGAAGGGCATGGCACCAAAGGAGGACTACTACGGAATAGCGGAGGGACCGTTCGAGTACAAGGACATCCCCGAGACCTTTGATAAAGCCATCGTCGAGCTTGACGAGCCGAACGAGTACGTCGAGAGGGCCATCAACGCGGCCCTTGAGGAAGGCGCTAAAAGAGTTGCCGGGGTCCTCTACACAGACCACGACAGGATCTACCTCACCACGAGCAACGGTGTGGAGGCCTTCGATGAGGGAACGGGGATAGAGATAAGCGTCCGTGCCTTCATCGGCGACCTTGAGAGCGGTCACTGGACGAACTCGGTTCGCGTTCTTAAGAAGTTCGACCCCGAGAGCGCTGGAAGGAAGGCTGGGGAGATAGCGCGCTTAGCGAGAAACCCGGAGCAGGGGCCGGAAGGGCGCTTCGATGTCATCTTCGACCCGTTAGCGTTCGCCAACCTGCTTAGCTACATGAGCTTCATGACGTCAGCTTATGCCGCGGAAGCTGGCTTCAGCTTCCTCCTGAATAAACTCGGCCAGAAGGTCGCGAACGAGAGAGTAACGATAAAGGACGTTGGAAACCTGCCCAACGGCTATGGAACCAGGAAGTTCGACGATGAAGGCGTTCCAACAAGGGAAACCACCGTCATAGAGAACGGAACCTTCAGGACGTTCCTCCTCAACACGAGCCTAGCTAGGAAGTACAAAACCGAAACGACGGCCAACGCGGGTCTAATAATGCCCCGCCCGTGGAAC
>WAMH01000197.1 GCA_015522395.1 Thermococcus sp.
AGACCCAGAATCAGGACCGTCGTGTAGAGCAGTATCGCCAGGAATCTGCCGAGGAACTCGATGACCAGCGGCGGGAGCTTCGTCTTCCGCATGCTCCTCTTGAAGATGGACACTAATACCTTCGAAACTATGTAACCCACCACCAGGATGACCAGTGCCGATATGAGCTGGAAGTAGGTAATCCCTATGTAGGGTATCTGCTCCTCCCATCCAACCACATTATCACCCCCGTTATTTCTGGGGATTAGGAAAAAGGGTAGAAAAGGCTTCCGCTCGTATTCACAGGAGCTTCACTATCTCGTCCCAAAGCCTCTCCGCGAGTTCCCTCTTGCCCATCCTCGACAGTTTCTTCACAAAATCCCTGCCCACGAGCAGAACCTCGTTCTCGTCGCTCCCGAATGCTTCCAGGGTGTTGGCAACGACCAAGTCGCTTCCAGCCCTCTCGATCTGCTTTCTGGCCGCGCTTATCAGCTCCTCCTCACCAAGTCCCATTTCGGCCTTGAAGCCGACGAGGAATGTATCGGGCTGAAGCCCCTTAACAAGGTCTATTATCTTCGGCGTTGGCTCGAGTTCAAGGGTCAGCGGCCTTCCGCTCTTTATCTTCACATTTGCCTTTTCCTTCACCCTGAAGTCGCTGACGGCCGCAGCTAGAACAACGACGTCATACTTCTCTGCCTTCAGCTCCTTTCCTATCGCTTCCAGCATTTCCTCGACGGTTTCAACCTCTATCTGGTTCTCCACGAGGCTGGAAACGCTTCCTTTAGTTCGTATCAGTGTCACCTCCGCACCTCTCAGCTCGGCCTCTTCGGCGAGGGAAACGCCCATCTTTCCGCTGCTGGAGTTGGTTATGTAACGTATGGGGTCAATGTACTCCCTCGTCGCCCCTGCCGTAACCAAAACGCGCCTGCCTTTGAGATCTTTCTTATGGAGCTTTTTGATGACGCGGTAGACTATCTCCTCCATCGGGGCAACCTTCGCCTTGCCCTCCTCAAAGCGCGGCTCTATGAACTCGACGCCTAGTTTTCTGAGCTTCTCGATGTTCTCAAGCACTATCGGGTGGTCGTACATCGTCGAGTGCATCGCTGGAGCAATCATTATCGGCGTGTGGGAGAAAGCGGTAGTTACAACGGTCGTAACCGGCGTATCATCGATCCCGCAGGCTATCTTCCCGATGGTGTTGGCCGTTGCCGGACAGACTAACACGAGATCGGCCTTGTTCTCGTGCTCTCCAGCTAATTCAACATGCTCTATGAAGCCGGTGATTTCAGTCACGACCGGGTTTCCTGTGGCAAACTCCATGGCGTAGGGGTGGATTATCTTGGTGGCGTTTTCGCTCATGAACGCATAGACTTCCGCCCCATGCCTTATAAGCTCCCTCGCGAGTTTAACGCACTCGACTGCCGCTATGCTGCCGGGAATAGCCAGAACGATTTTCTTTCCGACCAGCTTTCTGCTCTTGGTCGCGTAGATCAGCTTGATGTGGTGAAGCATAGAAACCACCGAGAATACGTGGGAGCTGGGTCATATATAATAGTTAGGAAAGTTAGAGCTCCCTCACCGCGTCTTCCTCAAACTTCCTGACCTCCTCTTGGGTTCCAACCCAGACCACTATGGTGGGCTCGACGGTTATCATGCCGTCCTTTATCATGGGCCGTATTGCACATATCGCCTCCTCGATCTTGTAACCCCTGTCAACGGTCTCTATAACTATGGGCAGGTCGGTTGAGAGTCTCATTACGTCCGCCGAGTGAAGGTGACTCTTCTTTCCGAAACCGTAGATGCCGCGGTAGACAGTCGCCCCCGCGATGCCCATCTCGCGGAGCTTCTCAACTATCGCCTTGTAGAGGGGCTTTCCGTTGAAGCGGTCGTTCTCGCCGATGTAGATCTTAAGCCGGAGCGTGTTCCAGTGCTCGACCTCGACCATTAAATCACCTCCTGGCCAGGATGAAGCCCGCAAAAACTAGGGATATGGTGATTATAACGTTTGCCGCGATGTTGAGGATTCCCAGAACGTATTCACCTTCTCGGAGGAGGGAGAAGGTCTCGTAGGAGAACGTAGAGAACGTGCTCAGCGCGCCGCAAAAGCCGGTTCCGAAGAAGGCCCTCCAGTCGGCCGGAACGTAGAAACCCCAGAACATCAGCCCGTAGAGGTAGCCGAGAACGAGGCTCGCCACGCTGTTGACTAAGAGCGTTCCCACAGGGAAATCCCTGTAAACCGGCATGATTCCGGAGAGGTAGAACCTTGCCACCGCACCCAGGGCACCGCCGAGCATCACCGCGATGATTATTCGGGGGTTCATGGCACCACCCCTGACCGTCAGGTTCCCAGGTTAAAAGGCTTTGCCGTGCGGACGGTAAACGTTTTGAGGGGCTTACCCGCTGGACCCAGGAAAACCAGGATACATTACTCTCCGTTTCCCTTGGCCCGATCAGATTCCCCGTCATCGGGGGTTAACTTCTCGATTGGAGGCTTCTCAAAGCTCAGGTAGTAGTGTATCTTTTCCTCGACCTCGGGGTTCTCCCTGTTGGGGAGCCCCAGCTGCTTCCTCAGCCTCTTGTTCTCGGCCATCATTCCCGATAGCTGTATTGCAAGGTTCTGGTTGTCCATCGCTATGTAGTATGCCCTGAACTTCAGGGGGGACCATTCCCCTTCAATGCGGTAGAGCTTTCTCTCAAGATCCTCTATCTCCCTCTCGAGAGCCTCGATGTCCCCTTCAGCTCCCTCAGTGTATCCGTGGAGGAGGATTATCCTCAGCACCTCGTCCATCCTGAACTTGTACTCCTCAGCCAGTCGCTTTATTTTCTCGAACGTCTCGTCGGGAACGTCGAAGGTTACCTTCCCCCACCCCCTCTCGGGTCTCACGACGATCTTCACTTCCCCTCACCCAGCCTCTTTGTCAGTTCTCTGTTCTCCTCACCCAGCTTTTTCCGGAACTCCATCAGAAACTCTTTATCGGCCAGCGCCTTCCGCTCAAACTCCAGGAGCTCACGGTATTCTCTTTCCAGCTCTTCGAGCCGTTTTTCAAGCTTTTCTTTCTGTTCAAGGAGAATCCTAAGCCTGAGCTCTTTCAGTGTTCTCTCAAGGCCCTCCAGGTCTCTAAAGCGCGCCTCTATTTCCTTCCGGTGCCTCTTGACCTTCCTGAACTCCTCGTTTCTCAACCTTATCTCCATGGGAACCCCCGCCTTTTCCTCCTTTTTTCTTCACCAAGCGGCGTCACGACCTCCAGTCCCTTAAGGGCTTCGACCGTCTGTGGCAACGCCTTGACTTCATCCTCGGTGTGTCCCTCCTTTGAGCGGTAGTCGAACTTGTCTATGAAAGACCTCATGCGCCCGTCCAACTCCTTGAGCTTCTCGATCTGGATCCTCCTGAGCTTCTCCGCCATCTCGGGATTCCTTTCTGCCAGCATGGACCGGAGCATCTCGTAGTGCCTCTTGCACAGTATTGACCCCGACCGCTCATACTCTGGAAGGAGTTCCTCGATCCTATCGGCGAAGGCCTCAACGGTTGTCCTTTCCTTCCTTTTGAGAAGGGAACAGAGAAAGCACTCACCCGTCCCGGCTTCTCCGTTCTCCTCGAGGGCGGATATGTAGATAGAGAGCATGTGCTCGTAGATTATTGAGATCCCCAGGGGACCAAGGAGCGGCTCTGAGTAAGCCTTCTCAACCATCCTCCATGCGTGGTAGGTGCAGAGGCCGAGGCTCTCCTTGAACCTGTTCCTCACTTCAGGGTCGTTTACGTGCTCGTAGAGTATCGTCTCTATCTCGCTCTCCTCGTACTCCCTGAGCAGTCTGCACACGGGACAGCCCTCCCCTAGGGCCTCCCTGAGGTGGATTCCGATGAGGTCCATTGGCGACGCCTCAAAGGAACCTCAGCATCGAATCAACCACGGCCACGGCTCGGTATGTGTTCTGGAAGTTGGAAATCCCAAGCTCCAGACTTCTCCTAAAACCACCGTTGGAGTTCTGGAGCTGGCGGATGAACCAGACGTGCCTTTTGGGACAGGTTGGCCTTTCTCCCTGCAGTTCAAGCCCCCTAACCGCGTAGAAAGTCGGCTCAAGGTAAGGCGGCAGGCTGTAGGGAACCTCTGTAAAGCCTCCCCACTCGCCGCAGAGCTCGCAGTTCCTGAAGTGCGCGCTCTTCGGCGGCCTGTAACCGAGGGTGTGTAGGGTGTAGAGGGCCTGATAGGTCATCGTGGTGCTCGGGTGCTTGGTTCCGTAGCCGTTACCGTTCCTGAAGCGCATGACGAACTCCCTGATGGCCTCCCTTTCATCTCCTGAGAACTCCACGCCTATGGCCCTGAAGGCCTTGACTACCCAGTATGTGGCTTCAAGCGGCGTCGCGGTTCCAAACTCCTCACTGCCACCCAGGCCAACGGCAAACTTGCCCTCAAGCGGGCTGTACTTGGTGAACACTATGTCGCTCTTTTCCCGGGCAACGTCCTTCGCTCCCAGAACGGCCAGTCCTTCGAGGGCCATCGCTATCGCAACCACGGCCGTCTGTGGCTGTATCGCCTTTGAGAGGAATTCAATGGTTTTCTCCTTCTCAGGGATCTCAATGCCGAGAAGCTCATGGAGCTTTACGGCGTAGTAAGTGTCGTTTACGTTCGTATCATCGAGAGCGCTAACGAAACAGTAACCGCCGTCCTCGTGGCGTCTACTGCCTATGTAATCCAGAACACCGTTTATGTCTATGTACTTCCCGATCTCTGTGAGCTTCGTGCCCATTCTACCGCCTCCATATTTTTGAGCGGAGAACAGGCGCCATCAGCCCAGCGGGCGCTTCGGCTCGAGGCCTGGCGGACGCCATCGCCCGTTACCCCTTTTAACAGGCGACTTAAAATCTTTGCGGTTCGAGTTCCTCCGCAAGGTTTAATTAGTCCGGTGCGCTCCAGCCAGCGAGGGGGTATGGAGTTCATAGCCTTCACTTACATCAACAACTTCATGGACAGGAGGGTCGTTGAGGACGTCGTCTTCAGCGTCGTCGATGAGGCCAACCGGTTCTTCAGGGAAAACGGCATCGACGTGAGGCTCCTCTACATAGGGCAGCTTCGCCTTGAACCCGGCTATCTGATAAGCCTGAGCACAGGGGAGGGAACGCTCAAGGTTTATCCCCTCGAGGCCATCATAGACGTCCTCCACGCCAGGCTCCTAGAGGAAATAGAGAGGGATCCGAAGATAAAGATGAACAAGATCTTTGCCCTCACAACGTTTCCCCTGGTTTCTAGGAACCCTTACTTCGACTTTTACGAGCGCTTTCTGGGAATACAGGAGACGAGGCTTGGACTCAGGATAATGGTGCTCTCTATGAAGCCCTTTGAGCCGCTGGGACTGGGTTCCCTCCTGAGCGAGGGGGAGTCAGGTGAGGAGACCAGGAAGAGCCTCAGAACCTTCAAGGACCGCGTTCTGAAGGGGCTCCTCCATGAGGTCGGTCACGGCTTCGGCCTGAAGCACTGCAACAACGAGTGCGTCATGAACCCGCCGAACAGCATCGAGGAGTGGGACTCCCGGCCGGTGGGATACTGCCACTCCTGCTTCGTGGATCTCAAGAGGGCCGTTGAGTGGTCGGAGTCAGGGGTTGAGAGGTGAAGCCCGGCGACTAGGAATCCTCGACAAGTTCCCTGGCCTCCTCGAGGACTTTGGCGGCGTGGCCCTTCGCGCGAACCTTTATCTTCTTCCAGACGATTTCGCCATCGGGGTTGAGGATGAAGGTGCTTCTTATCACTCCCTCGTACTCCCTCCCGTAGCTCTTCCTCCTGCCCCATGCCCCGAGGGCCTTTATCAGCTCGGCGTTGGGATCGCTCAGGAGCTTAATCTTCAGCCCGTGCTTCTCCTTGAAGCGCCGGTGGCTTTCCACGGAATCCTTTGAGACACCGATAACCTGAAAGCCGAGCCTCTCGAACTCGGGTAAAAGCTCCGTGAACTCTTTGGCCTCGGTCGTGCACCCGGGGGTGTTATCCTTGGGATAGACGTAGAGAACCGTCCACCTGCCCTTCACGACGTCTCTCAAGGTAACCTCTTTCCCGTCCTCGTCGAAAACCCTAACCTCTAGGATCCCCATGGTATCACCCTCCCGGTTAGATCGCCCCGACCCTTAAGCCTTTTGGCAAAGGTTATTAGGCCCCACCCCAAAGGGAGAACGGTGAAGGGAATGCGGCTTCCATCTCACAAGACGAAGATAATAGCGACCCTCGGGCCAGCGTCCCTGAAGGAGAGGACCATCGAGGCCATGGTAAAGGCCGGGATGAACGTCGCGAGGATAAACTTTGCCCACGGCGACCTGGAACAGCACGAAAAGGCCATAAAAACGGTTAGGCGCGTATCGGAGAGGCTCAACAGGCCTGTGGCAATACTGGGCGACCTCCCGGGGGTGAAGATACGTGTCGGTGAGATCGCCGGAGGTTCCGTGACGCTGAGACGCTGGCAGACGGTAACGCTAACCACCCGGGACGTCCTTGGCAACGAGGGGATCATACCTGTTCAGTTCAGGAACTTTCCCAGGATGGTTTCCAAGGGTGACGTCATCTACCTGAGCGACGGTTTCATAGCCCTCCGCGTCGAGGAGGTCAGGGACACTGACGTGGTCTGCAAGGTTCTGGTGGGCGGAACGCTCTTCTCCCATAAGGGCATAAACGTCCCCAAGGCCAGAATGGCGATAGATGCAGTAACCGAGAACGATATGAAGTTCATAGAGTTCGCCATCGAGCACGGAGTAGACGCGATAGGGATAAGCTTCGTTGGCTCAGCCTACGATGTTCTGAAGGCAAGGCGCTTCATAGACGAGCGCGGTGGAAGGCTCTTCGTTATCTCAAAGATAGAGCGGCCGGACGCTGTAAAGAACTTCGAAGAGATACTCAACGCCTCCGACGGGATAATGATAGCGAGGGGAGACCTCGGCGTCGAGATGCCCATAGAGAAGCTCCCAATCCTACAGAAAACCCTGATAAGGAAAGCCAACGTCGCGGCGAAGCCCGTAATAACCGCCACGCAGATGCTCGAGAGCATGACGCAGGAGAAGCTCCCAACCAGGGCGGAGGTTACCGACGTGGCCAACGCGATTCTCGACGGAACCGATGCCGTGATGCTATCCGAGGAGACCGCCGTGGGGAAGTTCCCAGTGGATACCGTCAGGATGATGGCTAGGATAGCTAAGACCACCGAGGCCTACCGCGACTCTCACTGGCCGGCGAGGGTTGCCGGTCTGGGCATGAACGAGTGGAGGGGGGCATCACACAGGAAGGGCACGATAAAGGATGCCATAGCGAGAAGCATAATAGAGGCCCTCAATTCCATAGACATCAGGTACATCCTGACCCCCACGAGAACGGGGGAAACTGCAAGGCTCATATCCCGTTTCAAGCCGAGGCAGTGGACGCTCGCTTTCGTCACCGACGGGTGGGTCGGCAACACGCTGATGTTCTCCTACGGCGTTTACCCGTTCACCGTTGAGGAGACCAGTGAGGAGGAGATACTCCGCCTCATCTCCGGCCTCGGTCTCGTTGGCGAGAACGACACCGTGCTGCTGACCAAGGGGACTCCCATCGGGAAGACCGCCGGGACAAACACGATAAGGATATTCAACGTTTGAAGGGGGGCATAGAGTGAACGTGCTCATATTCGGCCCACCCGGGAGCGGCAAGTCAACGCACTCACGCAGGATAGTGGAGCGCTACGGGCTCGTCTACGTTTCCTCGGGCGATCTGATAAGGGCGGAGATAGAGCGCGGGAGCGAGCTCGGGAGGGAGATGAAGGCATACCTTGAGAGGGGCTCCCTGATCCCCGACACGATCGTAAACTCCCTCGTGATATCCAGGCTCAGAAGGCACAGACAAAACTTCATCCTCGACGGCTATCCCAGAACACCGGATCAGGTTCTGGCCCTCGAAAATTACCTCTACGATCACGGGATGAGCATAGACGTCGCCATGGAAATCTTCATTTCAAAGGAGGAGAGTGTGGAGAGGATATCCGGTAGGAGGATCTGCCCCAACTGCGGTGCCATATACCACGTCAAGTACAGGCCCCCAAAGGTCCCGGGTGTATGCGATGTCTGCGGCTCAAGGCTGGTGCAACGCGACGACGACAGGCCAGAGGTTGTTGAAAGGAGGTACGATATCTACACGCGGAACATGGAACCCATAATCAAGTTCTACAAAAAGCAGGGGATCTACGTGAGGATAGACGGGCACGGGGACATAGAGGAGGTATGGGAGCGCATAAGGCCCCTCCTTGATTACCTCAGTTCCCGTGAGGCCACTTCCCGAGTGCCGCCATCAGCTCCCTGATGTCGTCGTCCTTGACGATCTCCTCAGCCTGCTTCTCGACTTTCTCCATCTCCTTCACGACGCGCGCCACCTTCTCATCGCCCGGGTCCAGAACCCTTGTCTCTACCGAGAGGTAGTCGGCGTTGAGGGTTCTCAGATAGGAAGAAGCCTTCTCCTCAATGGCCCTCTTGAGGGACGCTTTCTCATAGGGGGCCGTTTCCTTTTCGAGGAGGAGCACTATGGAAAGCTTGGGTTTTCCATCGCTTGGAACCTTAAGGGCCAGGCTCGTGAAGCTCACGTCCCTGTCGCGGAGGTATATCATCAGTCCCTTTCCAAGCCTCTCAAGGGTTCTCCTTAGGTCTTCAGGGCAGTCTATAACGAGACGGGCCTCCTTTTTCTTATCCTCCACCTTTCGCTCCACTATTCTGAAACCCACAACCTTAAAGCGAACGTTCTGAAACTTTCCGAATTTCCTGTTGGCATCATCGGCCAGCTTCTGGAGAACCTCCGAGACTATCGGATCAAGATCGAGTGGGATAAAGCCCGCTTCACGGCTTACCTCGAAGATGAAGGCCAGTCTTATCTCGCTGCCGGCCGGCTTGGCGCCGGCCTTTACTGACAGGAGCTCAGCCCCCAGAGTCTCCAGGGCCTCTTTAATCCCGTCGACGAAGAACTTCTCAACGATTGGATAGTACTCGGGAGGCTCAACGGTGATTTCTGTCATCGCATCATCGTATTTAACTTGGACGAAACCACTTTAAGGGTTTCCATTGAAAAGCGGGGGGTGGTTACATGAAGGTCAGGTTCTACGCAACCTTCCGCGAGATCATCGGAAGGAAGGAAATCGAAGTTAGCGGAGTTACAACGGTCGGTGAGCTTCTCGATTACCTGGCGGAGCACTACACACCGGAGATTAAGAAACAGCTCCTCGAGACCCCGCGCGTCGGTCCGGATAAGCCCATAGACGGGATGATCCTGGTGAACGGGCACAACGTCCTCCATCTCAGGGGGCTCGAAACCGAACTCAAAGGGGACGACGACGTCAGAATATTTCCCCCGGCCGGAGGGGGCTGAATGAAAAAAGAGGGAGGTCAGCTTCCCTCCCAGATCACGTACTGCTTCTCCGTTATGAATATCGGCTCTATTCTCTTCCTGACTATTACCACCTTGTCCTCGCCGTACTTCTTGTAAAGCCCCTGTATGAACTTCTCGAAGACTCCGGAGGGCATGGAGGCCCTGGTCGTTATCGTGTTGTTGCCCGCCTTGACGCTCAGCTCCTTGACAGGCACGTAGGTTATTATGTCCTGGTGGGCGTCGAGATAGAAATCGTTCTTGTAGATGTCCTTCCCGTTAGGTGCGATGTAGTAAACGATGCTCGCCCTGAGGGTGAGCTCCACGTTGCTGTAGTTTTGCCTGAAGGCGGCCTTAAGCTCCAGGTCTCCACTCTTTCCTTCGGGAAGGATGTAGCTCGGGTTTGCAGGTTTGCCGTTCACCAGGGGTTCCCCGTTCAGAACGCCAACGGGGCCCTTCTGCACGATGATGAAGCGATAGCTCGTGGCGTTCGGCACGGTCAGGTTGACTACTACCGGTGTCTCGTTGAGGTGGTTTATGTAGAGGTTCTTCCCCAGGACTTTCTTTTCAACGAGCTTCGTCCCATTGTAGGCCTCAAAGAGGAGAGTGGCATTCTTCACGTCCCTTCCGAATGCTGAGATCCAGAGGCGGAGCTCCTGCCGCCCCGTGGGCAGTTTTCCACCGGCAAGGGTGCTGTAGAATGGCACCCAGCTGCCGTTCCTGTACTGGTCTATC
>WAMH01000198.1 GCA_015522395.1 Thermococcus sp.
CCTCCTTGACCTTCTCGTCGTGTATTAACGCGTCGCCCTTCGCATCGCCGGCGTACTTGCCGAAGACCTTCATGAACTCGGCCTTATCTTCATCGCTGGCCTTGCTGAAGAAGTGGCTAACTATCAGCGTCTTCTTGCCCTTCCTTATGTCGCTCCCCACTGGTTTGCCCAGCTTCTCCTCGTCCGCTATGAGGTCGAGCACGTCGTCCCATATCTGGAATGCTATGCCCACGTTCATGCCCCACTTGGAGAGGGCTTTGATGTGCTCCTCGTCTTCCGTCCCTATGATCGCACCAATCTCGGCAGAACCCTGGAAGAGCGCCCCGGTCTTGCCGGCTATCATTCTGAGGTACTCGTCAACCGTAACTTCTTCCCTCGTCTCGAACTCTATGTCGAGGGCCTGTCCCTCGCAGAGCATGTTGGAGGTTCTGACGAGGACATCGAGGATTCTGGCCTTCTTCTCCGGACTCACCTCGGCCCTCGCTATCGCCTCGAAGGCCTTGCTGAAGAGCAAATCGCCCGCTAAGATCGCCATGTTCACTCCCCAGAGCTTGTGGACGGTCGGCCTTCCGCGCCTGAGCTCGTCCATGTCCATTATGTCGTCGTGAACCAGTGAGTAGTTGTGGATGAACTCGACGGCGGCGGCAGGATAGAGCGCCTTCTCCGGGTCGCCGCCGACCGCCTCAGCGGCGCGAAGAACTACGAAGGGCCTGACGCGCTTCCCACCGGCCAGGGGGTAGTGCCTGGCCGCTCTGTAGAGGTCCACAGGTTCTTTCTCCGAGATGAGTTCCAGTATGACCTCATCAACGTCCCTAGCTTTATCCCTAATCCTCTTGAACAGATCATCGTACTTCATCCTATCACCCCGTGAAAGTGAAGATAACCAGAGGAAAGAGGGGAGGAAAGTTTATCAGCTTTGCCCTTACTTCCCGGGTATCTCAACGGTGTAGCCGTTCCTCGACACGAAGACGTCCCTGCCGATGAGGTAGCCCTCCTCCTCAGCAAGTTCAGCGTAGTGTGTTAACATCCTGAACTCACCGTGGGCCGGCACGATGTTCTCGGGGTTGAGCATTCTGAGAAGGTAGCGGTGATCCTCCCTGCTCGCATGTCCGGAAACGTGGAGGTCCTTTATCATCCTGACGCCCTTCATCCTGAGCTTCGTCTCCAAAACATAGCGCTGTGCCCTGTTGAGGGGGTTTGGAATAGTGCCGGCGGAGAAGACGACCGTATCACGCTTGCCTATGTCGTAGAGGTCACCGTTGGCCATTCTGGTGAGGACAGCACCGGGCTCGCCCTGGTGGCCTGTAACCACCAGCAGGTAGTTCTCCCTCGCGCCGGAAACCTCTGCGAGAACCTTCCTTATCGCGTTGGGACTTCTGACGGCTCTTGCCCCTTTCATCCTTATGAGGCCGAGCTGCTTCGCTATTCCTGTGTACTTAGCCAGTGAGCGACCGACGAAAACCGCCTGCCTGCCCATCCTGTTGGCTATCCAGATGAGCTCTTGGAGGCGCGCTATGTGGCTCGCGAAGGTCGTCGCGATAAGACCGTCCGCCTCCATTCCCTCGTAGAGGAAGAAGTCCTCGAGGAGCATCTGGGCAACGGCCTCGCTCGGCGTTTTGGTCGGCTCGGCAACGCGCGTTGACTCTGCTATGAGGACTTTAACGCCCTCCTTTCCGAGTTCTTTGAGGCGCTGGTAGTCCGGCCTCTCGCCGAGGGGGCTGTTGTTGTCGAACTTGAAGTCGCCGGTGTGAACCACAGCTCCTTCGGGAGTGTGAACAACGACCATCGCCGCCTGAGGTATCGAGTGGGTCGTCTGGACGAACTCTATAGCGAGGTTTTCACTGACCTGAACTATCTCGCCAAAATTGGTCTCGTACATTGGGTTCTTGACCTCAAAGTACTTCTCGCTCTTGACCTCACTTTTGGCCAGCTTTATCGTGTAGGGCGTCCCGTATACCGGCACGTCCGGATAGTGGTTGGCGAGCTTTCCTATCGCCCCTATGTGGTCGAGGTGACCGTGGGTGAAGGTTATCGCAACGACCTTTTTGTTCCGCAGAATTGAATCGTCCGGAATCGCGCCGAGCTTCTGAAGCTCTCTAGCTGGAAACTCCTGAATGTTAACGTCCTCGTGGATGAGAACGCGGTCGAGCCTTACGCCCATGTCAATTATAACGACCTCTTCCCTGCCGCCGTTGCTGTAGCCAACGGCCGTCATGTTCTTGCCGACTTCCTCGTAACCGCTAATCGTGTAAATTTTAATCATACCCATTCCTCCTGCACCCAGGCCTCTCCCGAGGCGTGGGGCTGCGTTGGTCTCAGTTGTCGCGAGGGTTTAAAAAGGTGCGCATTCGTTCCCTCCTCTCAAAATACCAAGAGATGGGTATTCCTATCAGAGATGCCACCATTAGGCCCGCTGGCATCCACCAGATCCCGTTCCAGTCCATAAACCAAGTTCCGTCAGCATAATAAGAGTAGACCGTCCCGACTAGCGCGCCAGCGAGATAGGAAACGTTCCTGAGCGGGGTGGTTTTGAGCTTGCTATCCATTGCCTCAAAGAAACCGAAAGCAATTGATAATGCCATCGTGAATTGGTTCCACGTGAGTGCAAAGCCCTCAATAAAGCCCATGATGAGCCTGCCCTTTGATTCCTTCATCAGAAATCCCAAACAGCATACGACAAAGAGTTTAAAAAGATAACTCTGAAGATGCGTTACCTGCGCCTCAGGTACGCCGGCAGGTCAATCCTCTGCTCAAGCCACTCCCGGGTGAAGCCCGTAATCACGAGCGGAACCTTCCTGAGCTCCTCCACGTTCCTTGCCCCGACGAGGAACATCGCGTTCCTTATCTCCTCGATGTAGCGCTTCAGGATTTTTATGACGCCCTCGACGTCGCCCTTCACGGCGGGCTTTAAGAGGGGCAACGCCACTCCGGCAAAGGTTGCACCCATAGCGAGCGCTTTGGCCATCGTTATTCCGTCGCGCATTCCACCTGTGGCTATGATGGGAAGCTCCGTCGAGTAGCGAACTTCAGCAACGCTTATGGCCGTTTTAATCCCCCAGTCCCAGAAGCGTAAGGCAAGGTCCTTCCCAATTTCGTCCTTTGCCCGGTAGTACTCCACGGCGCTCCAGCTCGTCCCGCCGAGACCACCAACGTCGATGGCATCAATCCCTATGCTCTCGAGCCTCACCGCGACCTCCATGGAGACGCCGGCACCGGTTTCCTTCGCTATGATCAGGTAAGGGAACTCGGCCTTGAGCTCTGCCAACGCTTTGAGAACGCCCCGGTATTGAGTATCTCCCTCGGGCTGGACGCTCTCCTGGAGGGGGTTCATGTGTATCGCCAAAGCATCAGCCCGAATTGTTTCAACGGCCTTCAGGGCCTCCTCGATACCGTAGCGCTCCGGTATCGTTTCCGAGAACTGGGGGGCGCCAAGGTTGCCGACGAGGAAAACATCTGGAGCCACATCCCTAACGTAGTAGCTCTCCCAGGTTTCGGGCTTCCTTATCATCGCCCTCTGACTTCCCACGCCCATCGGTATGTTGAGCTCCTGCGCGGCTTCGGCAAGGGTCTTGTTTATCCTTCCGGCCAGCTGGGAACCCTTAGTTCCGCCGGTCATGCCGGCTATGAAGATCGGGTAGTCAAAGCGCCTGCCCAGAAACTCGGCGCTCAGGTCTATTTCGTCCTTGTCTATCTCGGGTAGACTCATGTGGACGAAGTGAACGTCCTCAAAGCCATTGCTCACATGAGCCTGAACGTTCCTCTTGAGGCAGTGTTCTATGTGCTCGAACTTTCTGATGACCGTGAGTTCCTCCCTGTCAAAGGCCTCCATTCACACCACCGGGAAAGAGAAGGCGTGAAGAGTTAAGAGGTTTTGGGTGGACAGACCGTGACGTTCACTCATTTGACAACCAGCCAGCCCCTGGGCTCTTCAATCCAGTCGCCGAGGTTGTGGGCGTTTATGGCCGAGCTCAGGAATCTCCCCATCTCGGAGGAGCCGATTGTAAAGTTGAACTCAGACCGGAAGTCGGGGAACTTGGGAAATCCCTCGCCGAGGCTTACCGACAGGGGGAGGAGAAGGGCGTGGTATTCCCCTCTCCCGGTGCTGTGGAAGTAGATAACATCAACCGTGAAGCTGTTGCAGGTGTGGTAGGTGCTAAAGCGAAGCTCAATCCTTCCGGATGTCACCGCCGAGGGAAAGTCGAAGGGGACGTCGAAGATTCTAACCGTTGCGTTTCTGCTCCCGTTCGAGACGACGAGCCGATAGGGATAGTAGATAGCTGTGAAATTGACTTTCCTACCGGTTAAAACCACCGAGACGTTAGAGGCATCCCCAATGACCGACCACACGCCGTCTTCCGTCTCCACCCAGCCGGGATAGACGAGAATCACGGCGTCCCTTCCATTGGAGAGAGACCTTACGATTTTACCGCCCTCAAGGGTCCACTCAACGGTGAGCGTGTTGTTTTCGGCCCTTACGCTCAGGTTAAGGTCGCTTGGATGTGCATCGAAACCGCTGAGGTAACCGCTGGAAGATGCCTTCAGGAGGCCCCAGAGGGCTACCATGAGGAGAAGGACGAGCGCGATGGTCTTACGTGGCATGGTTATCAGGATTACGAATGCCAAATGGAAATAAAAAGTTTTCGGGTCAGGGAACAATCCTCGTGCCGAAGCCGTCTCCCCTGATGGCCCCGCTCAGCCTTCCTGGAACGAGACCGTTGACGAACCAGACCTCGGAAAAGCGGGCCATCTTGGCCGCCTCGCGGAGCTTGTTGCATATCCCGCCGGTAACGTCCGTTCCAGCGGTCGTGCAGTTTAGTCTTCCGAGGAGCGGCCCTATCTCGTCCCGTTCGAGGTTTTGAACCAGCTTCCCCCTGCCGGGCCTGCCGTCATATATCCCATCAACGTCCATGAGGAAGACAACCTTCTCGGGCTCAAGCATCTTGGCGAGGTAGGTGATGATCTGGTCGCCGGAGAGGATGTCTATGCCCCGCGCGATATCGATGGAGACGTCTCCAAAGAGCACGGGAATGAACCGCTCCCTGAGAAGCCAGCGCAGAACCTCAAGGTCGCCGTAGACTATCTCCCCTTCATCTGTGAGGAAGATCGAGGACGTGGAGACTGGGAACGCGGGTAAATTCTTCGAAATGAAGGCATCTATGAAGCTCCCGTTTGCCTCAAGCATGGCCTTGTGTGTTAGAGTAAAGCCGATCCTCCTAGAGCGGGCTGCCTTTGGCTCATCTGGAAGGCCGTCCTTTATCCCGTGCTTCTTAGCCTCGGGGTGCCCGAAACTCCCCCCGCCGTGAACTATCAGAAAATCCTCCCGAGGATAGAATTCGACCAGCTCTTCCGCTATTCTCTCGACTACACCGTGTCGGAAGTTCCTCTCCCTTCCACTCTTGTCGCTGAAGACGCTACCTCCTATTTTCACGATTATCATGGTAGAACCTCCTCTATGCGCAGTCCTTCCCCACTGATCCTGGTTATCATCGGCGTTCCACCGGCTATTGTTATGGCCGTTGCCACTTCGCTCTGCTTCTCTGGAGCTAACGCGTACATACATCCACCGCCACCGGCACCGGTTATCTTCGCCCCCAGCGCTCCAGCGGTCCTTGCGGCGTAGACAAGCTCGCTCAGCTTTTTCGTTGAAACACCGAGGGCATCGAGCAGGCCGTGGTTGATGTTCATGAGCTTTCCGAGCCTGGCAAAGCGCACCTCCTCGTCGAGGTCCGAGAAGAGGGTCTCCCTTGCATTCTCCACGATCTTGCCCATGGCCGCCAGTATGGGCTCTATAACCTCGGGCATCTCCTCACGGCTTTTTCTAACCATCGCCACCAGCTCTTTTGTAGAACCACTTGAGCCTGTGTAGCCCACAACTATCGGTAGCTCGACGAAGGGCAGGTGCTCGAAGTTCCCCCTCTCGTAGTGGATGAAACCACCTATGGCCGAAACCGTCGGGTCTATACCGCTTGAAGCCCCCTGGACGAGGAGCTCGACCTTGTGGCCGAGCTTTCCGATTTCCTCGTTGCTTAGCTCGAGGCCGAGGAGCCTTGAGACTGCCCCGATTGTGGCAACGGCAACGGCCGCCGAACTTCCCAGACCAGCTCCAACAGGAATCTGGGATGTTATAGAAACCGTTATTCCCCTCCCGTTGGCATCGGCTTCTTCCCTGACGAGTTCTATCGCCTGTCTAACATAGCTGAGGACCTCTGCCGCTTTTCCGTAGTCACTCTCGAAGTAAATCTCGTCCTCAGAGAACGAAACCGTCAGTCCAGGAACGCGTATGTCTTTGGCCTCGATTTTAATCGCACCCCCCTCGTTGAACTCTGCCCATACATAAGTTCGCAGGTCTATCGTGGCAGCGATAGCAGGCTTTCCATAGACGACGCTGTGCTCGCCGAAGAGGATGATCTTGGCCGGAGCCGAAGCTAGAACCCTCACCATCACCACCGTTGAGGTTTTTCCCGGGTTGGATATAAACCTTCACCTAAAGGGGAGACAACGAAAGATTATCGACTCTTCTCGCCGGGCAATAAAACACTATCGTTAACCCGTAATGTCTTTTGATAGATTAAGTAGTAAATTATTTAAGCACCACAGCAAAGACTGTTATAGTAACAATGAGAAACTAAAGGGGGTGATGGTATGAGCGCAAGAGACCTCCAGGGGATAGCCCAGAGGGCAAAGCACATGGACGTCGAGGACGTTCTGAAGTACCTGAACGTCGATCCAAAGAGGGGGCTCAGCGAGGAGGAGGCCAAGCGCCGTCTCAGAGAGGTCGGCCCCAACGAGATTCCCGAGAAAAAGGTGAGCCCAATCGTAAAGTTTCTCTCCTACTTCTGGGGCCCCATACCGTGGATGATTGAAATCGCCGCGATTCTATCCGCTATAGTCCACCACTGGGAGGACTTCGGAATAATAGTCAGCCTCCTCATCATAAACGCCGTCGTCGGCTTCTGGCAGGAGCACAAGGCAGAGAACATCATGGAGTACCTCAAGCAGAAACTGGCCCTCGAGGCGAGAGTTCTGCGCGACGGGGAGTGGAAGACGATACCCGCCAGGGAGCTCGTCCCCGGGGACGTAATCAGGCTGAGGATGGGCGACATAATCCCGGCCGACGTTAAGCTAATTGAGGGTGACTTTCTGACGGTTGATGAGTCCGCGCTGACAGGCGAAAGCGTGCCGGTAACGAAAAAGGTCGGGGACATGGTTTACAGCGGCTCGATAGTCAAGAGGGGTGAGATGACGGGAGTCGTAGTTGCCACGGGTCTTAACACGTACTTCGGAAGAACCGTTCAGCTAGTTCAGTCCGCGAAGACGACAAGCGAGTACCAGAAGCTCGTCATAAACATAGGCAACTACCTCATAGTCCTGAGCCTCATAATGGTCTCCATAATGTTCCTAGTGGAGTTGCACAGGGGCAAACCCGTTATTGAGCTTCTACGCTTCGCCCTCGTCCTCACGGTTGCGGCAATCCCCGCGGCGTTGCCAGCTGTGCTGAGCATTACGATGGCGATTGGAGCCTACGAGCTGGCAAAGAGGCAGGCAATAGTAACGAAGCTCGTGGCAATCGAAGAGCTCGCGGCCGTGGACACGCTCTGCGCCGACAAGACTGGAACCCTCACCAAGAACCAGCTAACCGTTAACAATCCACTCGTGTGGAATGGCTTCAGCGTCGATGATATGC
>WAMH01000199.1 GCA_015522395.1 Thermococcus sp.
GCTTTAATCTTTCTCTCGCGGTCGCCCTTGACCATTATTCCGTCGGCCCAGTCTGCCAATCCGTCGAGGTGGAGGAGCCCTATCGTAAAGTAGAGCGCCAGAAGGGCAAGGACATTGGAGAGGGGCAGCTTGAGGTATAAGATGATGATGGGAAGGGCAGAGCTTATAGGAGCTATCAAAGGAAAGGCCCAGAGCTCATTCCGGGCCCTTTCGAAATCGCCTTTGAGGGGAACCCGCGTTAGGAAGGGGAGGATGTTTCTCACAGGCCCACCTCTGCCCTCTTTTCTTCGAACTCTTCCCTGAGGGTTGAGAGCGTTTCCTCATCAACGAACGCTAAGACAACACTGCAGTCGAGGCAGAGCCATGGCGTTGCATCAATAAAGGGCCTCAGCAGGCCGGTAGTTCTACTCTTCCATAGTGGTTGCCAGAAGAACCTTGCGTGACCGGCTATTTTTGCTTTGCTCCTCACCATCGTACCTCCACAGAGGGGACACTTTCTGGTTTCAATCCTGTCCATCACAACCATCCTCAAATAGCCTTGTCATACAGCCCGCTATAAATCCCCCGATTGCATCGTCCAAAAAAGGCGGTAACTCGGCGAGAATTCCCGGCTTCCTCGTGTCGTAGTAGAAGAAGTTGAAGAGGGCCATTTTACCGCCTATGTACTCCGCGATGTTGATTCCGACGAGCTCGTCCGCAACCAAGTTGACGGGGTCGCCTTCAACCCTAAAGTTCTCCTCGAGGAGAAGAGCCGACAACAGGAGGGCCTGAACGTTGATGTCATTGAGGTAGCGGAGCATAACCCTCTCGAGTCTTCTCCTTACCTTCCCATCCTCGCCCCCAACGTAGAGCTCCATCGCGGTGTCGAGCATATCCTTTAGGGTTATCCCGGACCTTTCGAGTTTTTGGAGGAGTTCTTCGGCGTTCATATCATCACATCTCCTTCAGGATGTCCAGCAGTTCGGAGGGTGAGTACACCCTAAGCTTACCTTCCAGTCCCTTCCTGAGTTTAAGGTCGCCGGTTAGAATGGGAACTCCCAAGGCCAGTGCGAGGGCAACGTAAGGAACGTCCTTCGGGTCGGGTGAGAGCCTTTCAGCTTCATTAAGTTTTTCAGAGAATACTTCAACAGGAACTTCGATAGTCTGGGATTTTATTATCCTTAAGACAAAATCAAGCTCGTTTTCGGAGAGCCTCGTTATATTCATTAACTTTTCCCGCTTTCTATCAAGCTCCTTCCAGAAGTATGAGGGAACAAGAAACGTTATTTCTCTGAGAACATGGTTTAGCATGAAGAGTTCTATTGAAACCTTTCCCCCGTAGAGCGCCGAGAAGACCACGTTAAAATCTAGAACAAGCTCCATTCAGCTCCCCCTGTAACGCTGTGCTAAGGCTTCCTTAACTTCATTCTCAAGTTTTTTGGCCTCCTCCTGGTTCTTAATTCTTACTTTCCTCAGGATTTCCTCGAATTTTTTAGCCTCCTCAATCCGCTCCTGAAGTTCTTTCGTTATCTCAACCAGGAGTTTCCGCTTCACAAGGAAGAGCGTGGCCTCGTCCCACTCCTCAGGGACTTTAAGACGAATGACTATTTCGCTTTCTCCCACGCTATCACCCCTAGGGAAAGTTGTCCCCATGCTTTATTACGTTTCTTCCAGCCCAAAGCGAACCCAGTGGTATCTCTCGCTCTCCTCGAAGGAGTTTACAGCGAGTTTGAAACGTCCCTCAAAGGGGGGCGAGGCTAGAACAACCGTGTGGAACTCTCCAAATTCTCCAATCGGGTCAACACCAGAATAGGCTTTCAAAAATTCCTCTAGGTCGTTTTCTGAGCTGAAAGTGTAGGTCAGCGCTTCTTTTGGCAATTTCTTCTTGTCAACGGCTATTATCGCCCACGCAAAGCCTTCCTTGAGCATCTCAAGGGCAAGGTCGAAGGTGTTCCTCCCCCATAAAGGCTCAAGGGCCTTAATTCCGGCCTTCTCAGCGAGGCTCTCAACCCACACCCTATGGTCTTCGAGGAGAACGTCCCCAGCGATGAGATAATCAACGCCGAGGGAACCGAGGAATTCAGCTAAGGCGTCGCTTACATTGGCCATATCAAAGGTAAGCAACTCCTTCTCCATTGCCCCGGCGAGCGTTTGTAGGGAATCTAAGTTCTCCCAGTGAGGTGAGAGACCGATGGTGGTTTTGAGCGCCAGCAGGTACGGGACCTCGATTCCACTCTTTTCCGTCAGATACAGCGCGTAAAGCCCGTCCTTGCCACCCGAATAGAACGCCACTCCCATCTCTCCCAACCGCACCACCAAAGATATAAACCAGATGGACTTTTTATCCATTATGCTCCTGAGGTTCAGAAAACTCAAAAAGATCGAGGGGGTCTACGTTAACCCGAAGAACCTCATGACAAAACCTCTGAGGCTTGCGGACTGGCGAGATTTCCTTGCCCTCGATGAGAAGACCTACGGTGTTTACGCCAGAACCGTCTACAATCCCCGCGAAAGGTTTCTGGTTGTTGACGAGGGAAGCGAGGCGAAGGGAATCAAGCTTTCGGCGTTATACTGCTCGCTCTTAACCGATCCAGAGTACTTCTGCGGCGAGGAGAACCTGGGCTATCAGCTGAAGGTCGGGGAGTTCGAGGGCCTGCCCTTCGCCAACGGTTTTGCCGGCTCAAAGGTCGCGATCGTGGGCGAGGCCCCTGGAAGGCGCGGATGCGGAAAAACGGGGGTATGCTTCTACCGCGACGCCTCCGGAATGCTTCTCCGCAAGGTTCTCTTCTCCCTCGGCATCAACCCGGACTTCCTCTACATCACCAACGTCGTCAAGTGCAATCCGCCGGAGAACAGACTGAGGGGAATTCCTCCGGGAGCCTACGAGCTTTTAGCTAGGGAGCTGAAAATTTTAAAGCCGAAGGCTATCTTCGCGGTCGGGAGAACCGCAGAGAAGGTCCTCATGGAGCTTGGGTTCGAGGCTGAGTACCTGAGACATCCCGCATGGTACGTCAGAAGGGGCGTTAGGGAACCGAGTAGTGAAATCATGGAGGAATACTCCAAAATCAGGGAGGCTCTGGGTGAATGGACGCCTTAATGGTCTTTGGTTTGGCACTCCTCTGGGATTTAGCTTTCGGCGAGCCCCCCGCGAAGCTTCACCCGGTCGTGTGGTTCGGAAGAATAGCTGGATTAATGGATTCCCACTACAAAAGGCGCTCTCCCGTTAGGGACTTCCTGGTGGGAACCGCTACAGCCCTTGTAGTTCTGGCCTTTGCCCTTTCGCTTTCAATCTTACCCTTTCTGGCCCCGTATCCCCTCAACTACGCCCTGTCGGTGTATTTTATCAAAAGCTCCTTTGCGATTAGAAGCCTCCACGAGCACATAGCGAGAACGGTAACGGACGACATTGGAGAGAAGAGGAAAGCGGTCTCGATGATAGTCAGCAGGGACGTTAGAAACCTTGACGTCTACCACCTCAACTCTGCATCGGTAGAGAGCCTCGCCGAGAATCTGAACGACAGCGTTGTGGCTCCACTATTCTACTTCCTGCTCTTTGGCCTGCCGGGGGCGTTAGTTTACCGCGCCGTCAACACGCTCGACGCGATGCTTGGTTATAGAAACGAGCGCTA
>WAMH01000200.1 GCA_015522395.1 Thermococcus sp.
AGGACATCTCAAGGTCCTCAGCCAGGGCTTTCTCATCCCAGCCGCCGATATCTTCGAGAACATCCCGTTTTATCACGAAGTTAGTCCCGGGAAGAACAGCGGTCTTGTAGAGCATGCTCTTTCCCGCCTGCCCGGCCAGCTGGAAGTAGAGATACTCCATGCAGATGAACCTCGTCAGGATGTTCCGGTTCCAGTTTATCGTCCTCACCTTGCCGGTGACGGCAGGAGTCTCATCGCTCAGCATCGAGACGAGCCTAATCAGCGCGTCAGGCTCCGGCCGGTTGTCCGCGTCATAAACCGCTATAACCTCCCCCTTAGCCAGTTTGAGGCCGTAGTTGAGGACGTAGCTCTTCCCCTTTCCTCCTCCCTTGACCTCGATGACTTTGATGAAAGGAAACTCCCGAGCCACCTCAGCGGCCCTCTCAAGGGTATCATCGGTAGAGCCATCATCCAAAAGAAGGACTTCCAGTTTATCCTTGGGATAATTGAGGCCCGCCATAGCCCTGAGAGTATCCCCCATAACAAGCCCCTCGTTCCTCGCCGGAATCAGGATGCTGACGGTCGGCAGGGCATCGTCAGGAGGTATCGGAGGCTGTTTAAAGCGGGAGTTGTACCTCAGGCCGGCTACAGTGAGAACGAGGTAGGTATATGAAAATGGGGTAGATAACCATGCCCGTAAGAAGCCAGAGGAGATGCAGGAATGCGAAGGTGGCTTTGGCAACGGCGCGAACGTCCACCATTGTTCCCACTCAACGTACTAAGGCCTTTCCCCTTATAAGGATATCATCCAGCGGGTGCACGGAAGCGTTTTAAACCCGGAGTGCGAGAGAGTTTCAGGTGATGGGAATGACCATAGTCGATGTTAGAATCCTCGTTGAAGGCGCGAGCGACGTTGAGGTCGTAAGCAAGGCCCTTCAGGGGCTGGCTTTGGGGAGCGAGTACAACATAACGATCTCCGCGATAATCCCGACGACCAACGTGGAGATAGCGAAGAGCGCGGCCGCTGGAGCCGACCTTCTCATCATAGCGACGGACGCGGACAGGGTCGGAAGGGACCTGGCGGAAAGGCTCTACAACGAGCTTAACGAGATGGTCGGCCACGTCGAGCGGATGAAGCTCCCCCTTGGCCACGACTTAGAACACGTCGATGTTGAACTCGTAAGGAAGGAACTCAGGAACACGCTCGTGAGGGCGGGACTGAAGAGCCTCCAGGTTCTTCCCGGCTACATGGAGATACGGAAGGAACTCCTTGACGTTAAAGGCAAGTATGACCAGCTGGCCAACGACTACGAGGCGCTCTACAAGGAGCACGAGGAACTTCAGAAAAAGTACGAAGAGCTTCACGCCGAGTACACCAGGCTGAGGAGCGAGAACGAAGGGCTGAGAGAACTCCTCGACAAGAAGAGCAGACCGGTCAAGATAGAGGACGCCTGGAAGGGCCTCTTCCCGGCGGAACCTGTCCCGGAGGAGAGGATAATCGCGATAGCCGTTGAGAAGCTCGGCTTGGCCGGAAAGATAATCGTCGGGCAGGGCTATATCTTCGCTGAGGACGAATCGCTCATAGAGGAACTCCTCAAGACGGTATACCTCAGCCTCGCCGTCAAGGAGGAGCTTGAGGGAAAGGAAGAGCCGAAGCCCCCAAAACCGCCGGAGGAGGGACCGGCCCCCGAGCCGGAGGAGACGAACATCGTGGAGAACCCCGAGCTGAAGCCGGACGAGATAGAGCGCCTCCTGAAGGGCGTCGGCGATGAGTGAAGCCGAGACGGTGGAAGAGTTCGAGACGTACCTCGACCTCGAAGGCAAGAGTCCCAACACGATTAGGATGTACTCCTACTACGTCAGGCGATACCTCGAGTGGGGCGGGACGCTGAATGCCCGCTCCGCCCTCCGCTTTCTTGCAAGGCTCAGGAGGGAAGGCTACTCAAACAGGAGTTTAAACCTCGTCGTTCAAGCGCTGCGCGCTTACTTCCGCTTCGAAGGGGCGGATGAAGAGGCGGAAAAGCTGAAGCCCCCTAAGGTCCCGAGGAGCCTGCCGAAGGCCCTGACGAGGGAAGAGGTAAAAAGGCTCCTATCGGTCATCCCACCGACGAGAAAGCGCGACAGGCTCATCGTCCTCCTTCTCTATGGTGCAGGCCTGCGCGTCAGCGAGCTTTGCAACCTCAAGAGGAAGGACGTTGACCTCGAGAGGAACCTAATAGTCGTGCGCGGCGGTAAGGGGGCTAAAGACAGGGTCGTCCCGATTCCGGCCTTTCTGAGCGACGCTATCGGGGACTACCTCA
>WAMH01000201.1 GCA_015522395.1 Thermococcus sp.
CCACTGGAGTTCCCTCACCACGTAGCGTATGTCAACGCTGCTCATCTCCTCCTTCATTCTCCCACCTCCGGTTGATACGCCCCCTTCCCTTTAAACCTAACCTGTGTCCGGAGGCTTTCCAGATAAGGTTAAATTCTTATCACGACGGGAAGATATTCGTGATCCCAGTCGAGGATGCGGTGCGGATAAAAACGGGAGAAGGGGGAAACGGGGCCCTTGTATTAGGCCCCTCTCAGAGGAACGCGTGGCGGTGTTTGTATAACCCCAAGCTGGCGACCGTGAGGAGGTAAAGCTCGACGGCGGCGAGCACCATCAGCACCGCGAGGTAGCCCTGGGCAAAGGAGACGCTCTTGTGGAGGGCCTGCGCTATCTGCTCGAGTATGCTCGGGTCGTTTAATGCCCTTATGGAGTACTCCATGACCATTATTCCCGTCACGAAGGGTATCGGTATTGCCGAGTAGGCTAAAAGGAGACCGAGGTGGCCCCTCTTCTGGAGGGAGAGCATTGACAGGATTATCGGTATCGCGAGGATTAAAGCCGTCATCGCTAAGAACTGGTTCAGATACATTCCCGTCAGGACGAAGAACAGCGTCATGCCGAAGAGGTACTTTCGGTAGACCTTCTTGAGCTCCTTCATGTTGTCCGGCTGGAAGTCGTACTTGGCGGAGCGGGAGTAGAGCAGCATCTTGTCCGCGAGCTTTAGGTACTTCTTCTTGCCCTCGCGCTCTATCTCCTTGTCCACGCTCATGTTCTTGAGTTCCTTCGCCTTTTTGAAGAAGAACTCCGCAAGCTCCTCGTTGTCGTTCTTTACGTCCCTGGCCAGCTCTTTAAAGTTCTCCGCGGCCTCTTTTATCCGTCTGATTACCCACTCCTTCTCCTTATCGCTGAGCGATTTAAGCCTCTGGACACGGGGGATGGTTGTCTCAAGAACCTCCGCAGTGTCCTCAAGAATCGCGGGACTTTTCACGGTTATCCCTCCGTAAATGAAAAGAAAAGGGGGTTTAAGACCCTTGTGCCTTCTCGGCGGACAAGAGCCTGCCGATGCTCCAGCCCATAAGGGCGAAGATTGCAAACCACGCCGTCAGCATGTAGATTATCCAGCTCCCCATCGTCACCACCTCAGACCTTCACTATGACCTCGTTCTTCTCAAGCTCCTCGCCGTACTTCCTCTTGATGGCGTAGTAGCTCTCTATTGCTCCGATGATGAACATGACGATTATTGCCGTCCACGGTGCAATTCCTATCTTCCCGCTGACGAAGCTCTTGAAGGTTCCGATGAGCGGCAGTGCAAGGAGTATCGGCGCTATGTAGAGGATTATCGGCTTGTACCAGCCGGGCACTGTCATCCAGGCTCCCTCGTGGAGTTCCCTCCAGAAGTTGTCCGGCTTGAAGAGGTACACTGCCACTAGAATGTCGAAGAGCGCCAGCAGCGTCAGCTGGAAGCTCACCCAACTGTCAAGCTGGTCCATGTAGCCGCTGATGTAGATGACCGGCAGTCCCATTATGAGGTAGATGACGAAGACCACCCATGTTCCGACCTTCCTCTTGATGTTGAGGTCCTCCTCGAGGAGGGCCACGAGGTAGTTGTACATTGCTATTGCCGAGGTGAATCCAGCGAACCAGAGCAGGATGAACCACAGGAATCCAAAGATCCTTCCTGCGTCGCCCATGCTGACGAATGCGTTCGGCAGGCTGGTGTATGAGAAGCCGAGACCGAACTTGTGGCCAATCCATGCGAGCGCCGCGCTCTTACCCTTCGCAAGGACATCGGGCGGGACTATCTTGGGAGCGTAGGCGGTAGCGAGCGGTATGGCTATTGAGCCACCGAGAACAACTTCAGCGAACTCGTTGAGCGAAACAGTCGCAAGGCCACTCAACGCGACATCATCCTTGGGTCCGAGGTAGCTGGCGTAGTTCTGGATGATACCCATACCCAGCGAGAGCGTGAAGAATATCTGTCCCGTTGCCGCGAGCATAACGCTCCACAGATGTGCGCTGAGGTAACTCCAGTTCGGACTCCAGATGAAGCGGAAGCCGTCTATGGTGCTCCAGTTCGGGTCGATCGGCGAGCCGAGGACGAAGATGTAGCCGACCATGAGGATGGCGAATATGTAGAGCAGCGGCATCATTACCTTGACCCATCTCTCTATCCCCTTGCTGACTCCCTGTCCGACCGCTATGGCGAGCAATATAACTGTGATTCCCCAGAACAGGAAAATCTCGCCGTAGTTGCTGAGGTAGTGGGTGAAAAAGTCTCCGGTGTTCGTTCCGAAGTAGGCTCCCGTCAGGCTGAACCAAGAGTATGCCGCTGACCAGCCGATCAGGTGCAGGTAGTAGCTGTTGAGCAGCACTGTCAGGCTGAATGCGAGCATACCGCTGATTACCCCCCACCAGAGCGCGCTCCTCGGCTTGACGCTCTCCCTTGCCATGAGGTAGTAGGTTGGACCCAGGGTACCGTGGCCGTACTTGCCACCGTAGCGACCCGCTACCCATTCAATCCACATCACTGGAATACCGAGGAAGAACAGTGCTATGAAGTACGGCACCATGAAGGCTCCGCCACCGTTCTGGGCAACCTGCGTCGGAAATCTGACGAAGTTACCAAGACCAACGGCGTTTCCCGCCATCGCTAAAATCAAACCAATTTTGCTTGCCCATTGATCCCTCTGCTGCTCCACAGCAATCACCCCTTATCCTTCAGTGTATAATTCAAATACCCCGTGAATGGAGCCGGGGCATTATGTATAAAGTATTCCATTCTATAAAAAGCTTTTCCACGGCTGTTTCCGACGAAAGACGAGTGAGTAAGGTATAAAACCAAGTGTGCCGGCTGTTTACCGTTTTTTCAGTACTAGATGTGGTCGTAAACCCCCAGGCGACGTTATGACGACGGGAATTCATGACGTTGGGTTATATAACGAGCCTCTTGGAAGCCGACCGGAAAGGTTAATTAAACCTCCGCCAAGCCATGTGGGTGCCCGATGATTGCAACGAGAGTGAGCTGAGGTATGATGACCGACTTCTCGCTGAGGGCACCCCATTAAATACCATCGGTGAAGATTTATGTTCTCCAATGTATAGAAAATATTGGATGCACATCGCTCTTTTTGCCCAAATATTTATGGAGGTTCTCGTTTTCTGCTGAAAATTTGAGCACATCTGTCCTTAATGGAAAATAACCGTTTTCCTCCCTCCATTATCGAAAGGTTTATATAAGTAAATGCCTAATCTCATATCGCAGATTACCGAAACTGAGGTGGGGAAAAATGGTCGAGATTGACCCCTTTGAGATGGCCGTTAAGCAGCTCGAGAGGGCTGCCCAGTACATGGACATAAGCGAAGAGGCCCTTGAGTGGCTCAAGAGGCCCATGAGGATCGTTGAGGTTAGCGTCCCGATAGAGATGGACGACGGTTCCGTTAAGGTTTTCACCGGTTTCCGCGTTCAGCACAACTGGGCACGCGGTCCCACTAAGGGTGGCATTCGCTGGCACCCGGCCGAGACCCTCAGCACCGTTAAGGCTTTGGCAACCTGGATGACCTGGAAGGTTGCCGTCGTCGACCTCCCCTACGGTGGAGGTAAAGGTGGCATCATCGTTAACCCGAAGGAGCTTAGCGAGAGGGAGCAGGAGAGGCTCGCGAGGAGCTACATCAGGGCCGTTTACGACGTCATCGGCCCGTGGACTGACATTCCTGCCCCTGACGTTTACACCAACCCGAAGATCATGGGCTGGATGATGGACGAGTACGAGACCATCATGAGGAGGAAGGGTCCGGCCTTCGGCGTCATCACCGGAAAGCCGCTCAGCATCGGCGGTTCACTCGGCAGGGGAACCGCCACCGCCCAGGGTGCCCTCTTCGCAGTCCGTGAGGCCGCCAAGGCCCTCGGCATGGACCTCAAGGGCAAGAAGATAGCCGTCCAGGGCTTCGGCAACGCCGGCTTCTACATGGCCAAGCTCACCAGGGAGCAGCTCGGCATGAAGGTCGTCGCCGTCAGCGACAGCCACGGCGCCATCTACAACCCGGACGGCCTTGACCCGGACGAGGTCCTCAAGTGGAAGAGGGAGCACGGCAGCGTTAAGGACTTCCCAGGCGCTCAGAACATCACCAACGAGGAGCTTCTCGAGCTTGACGTTGATGTCCTCGCCCCCGCCGCCATCGAGGAGGTCATCACCGAGAAGAACGCCGACAACATCAAGGCCAAGATCGTTGCGGAAGTTGCCAACGGTCCGGTCACCCCGGAGG
>WAMH01000202.1 GCA_015522395.1 Thermococcus sp.
TTCCTGCTCTTCGCGGCGGCGTTTCTCATAATCCTGGTGCCCTTGGTGCTCATCCTGCTTGCCTGGGGTGCACTGAAGAGCTGGTGGAGGAAGAGACATCCGCCAAAGGAGCTTGAGGGGCCGGAGGATTATTTTTAGAATCCAAGCTCCCCTAAAATTCTCTCCACGTCGAGGTTTTTCATAACAATTTCCGCGAACCGCTCTATTTCCTCCTCAACGCTCCACCTTTCGACTGAAACAGGTTCGAGCCCTTTCTCCAGCCTAAGGAAGTTCAAAAACCTCTCCGTAAATTCAAAGTTGTGGAAGATGCCATGGAGATAAGTTCCAAAGGCTCTCTCGCCTATTGCCCCCTCCGGCTCAAGGGTTTTTGCACCGTTTACGGAGGTTATAACTGAGAACGGCCTCTCTGAGACGGAACGGCCCATCCTTATCTCGTAGCCTTCAACCACCATTCCCCTCGCTTTCTTCCAGAAAACCCTCGCCCTCAAATGGTTCGTCCGCTTTTTCCTTGTGAAGACTGTTTTCGCAGGAAGAAGCCCTATGCCTTTAACCCTTCCGCGCTTCGACTCGACCTCGTCTATAATCTCTTCCCCGAGCATCTGGAAACCGCCACATATTCCGACGACGAAAGCCCCTTCGCGGTGGGCTTGAATTATAGCCTCCTCTATGCCGTTCTCGCGCATCCAGAGTAAATCTTCAACCGTGTTCTTGCTCCCGGGGATTATGATGACGTCGCCCTCTATCTCCTCGGCTCTGGTAACGTAGTCAACGCCGTTCGCCCAGTGGAGAGGTTCGAAATCGGTAAAGTTGCTTATGTGCGGGAGCTTAACTATCTGGATGTGAAGTTCTCCCTTAACCTTCGGGAACTCGGTTAAGGAATCCTCCTCTGGCAGGCGGTGTTTAACGTAGGGAATAACGCCGAGGGTCGGCTTCCCATAGCGCTTCTCAAGGTACTCAAAGCCAGGCTTTAGGAGGGAGGTATCACCGCGGAACTTGTTGAAGACGAAGCCCATCACGAGTTCCCGCTCTTCCTCACTCAAAAGCTCCATCGTGCCGACTATCGAGGCGAAACTGCCCCCTCTGTCAATGTCAGTAACGAGAATTACTTTCGCGTTTGCATGCTTTGCCACACGCATGTTGGCTATATCGTAGTCCTTCAGGTTAATCTCCACCGGACTGCCGGCGCCTTCGATTAAAACGAGATCGTGCCTCTCCTTCAGCTCGTCGAGGACCCTCATTGCCTTTTGGAAAAGTTCCTCCTTCCGCGAGAGCATGTAGTCTCTGGCTGAGACACTACCTATGGGCTTTCCCATGAAGACGACCTGGCTCCTCATCTCTCCTTCTGGTTTGAGAAGGATTGGGTTAAACTTCACGCTCGGCTTCTTTCTGCAGGCTATCGCCTGAAAGTACTGGGCGCGACTTATCTCACCGCCTTCGATGCTCGGCGCTGAATTAAGGCTCATGTTCTGGCTCTTGAAGGGAACGACGTCGTAGCCGAGGTTGGAGAAAATCCTGCATAATGCAGTGACGAGGAGGGATTTGCCGGCGCCAGATGAGGTCCCCTGAACCATTAAGGCCTTTCCCATTTTCCCACCGGGGAACGTTGGCCGAAGGCCATATAAACCCTTGGATAAAACCTCCAGCGGTGGTCGGAATGGAGAGCCTTTTCCTTCTCGTCCTGGGGAACACCGAGATAAGCACAGTTCCGGGGATAAGCGTGGCCGGAGCAACGCCCGAGCTTACGAAGCTAACACCCGTTGCCGATGCCGAATACCTCTTCCACGAGAAGCCCCTGACGATAGACGTTATTCCGGTAACGCCCGAAGGCCATCCAACCCCAGCTATAATCACCAAGGCGGCTAAAGAACTGGCGAACTTCCCCGTCCTCGTGGTTCGCGGGGGGACTTATTTAGCACCCCTCGTTCCGCACGTTCACATAAGCAACGCCGTTGGAAGGGACTTCAGGAAGGAGCCGGCTTTACCGGAGTTCGGCGAGATAATAAAGCGCGCCAAGCTCTTCGGGGAGGAACTCAACAAGATGCCAATCAAGGAACTCGTTATCGGTGAATCAACACCCGGAGGAACGACAACCGCTCAAGCAGTCCTCTGGGCGCTCGGTTACGAAGCCAGAACCTCCTCAGCCTCCCCGGACAACCCGCAGAGCCTCAAGGAGCATGTAATCTGCGAAGCTTTCAAGAGGGTCGGCATCGAAAAGGGCCAGCTGAAGGACAATCCACTTGAGGCTCTGAGGCAGTTTGGGGATCCTATGATGGCAACGGTCATAGGCCTGGCTTTGGGCTTCAGGAAAAACATCGTCCTCGCTGGAGGAACGCAGATGCTGGCCGTTTCAGCTCTGCTTAAGGCCCTTGGTGAGGATTTGAGTCGCTTTATGATAGCCACAACGAAGTGGGTGGTCAACGATAGGAGCGCGACCTTCCTGGATACGGCCAAGGAGATAGGGATAATAACCTACGCGGCCGACCTCGACTTCTCGAAGAGCGAGTTTAAAGGTCTGAGGGACTACGAGAAGGGCTACGTCAAGGAAGGGGTTGGTGCTGGAGGGGCCATCTGGTTGGCTGTGAAGGCCGGCTTCTCGCCTGAGGAAGTTAGTGAGAAGGTAGAAGAACTCTACAGAAGGCTCATGGAGATGAAAGCTTCCTGAGCAGTTCGGCCTCTATCCCAGCTTTTACCGCTTTCTCGTACATCTTTTTGTCGTCGGTGATTAGCTTGGCGTTTGCCTTCTTTGCGCAGGCCAGGAAAAGGACGTCGAAGCCACTAGCTCCTGTGGCTCTTCCTATTCTAATGGCATCCCCGAGAAGATAGGCGTCGGAGTAAAATAGTGAGTAAGTTTCCAAGAATTCAACGCCTATATCGGCTATTCTCTCACTATTTGAAGGCCTCCACAGCACGGTCGAAGTTTCTACAAGCGCTATTAAGGGTTCATGAAGCGTGAACTCTCCAGTCTGAGCCTTTCTCAGCAACTCTTTGGCACTTCGTGGAGCAAGAATTGTCTTCGATAAATATCGTCCCGTTTCCTCCTCAAAGGTGGCAGGATCCCTTTAACAACGACACGCTGGTATCCAGAACAACGTCAGTACTCAAACTCATAGTCTCTCTCCCTCATCTGGCGAATTACCTCAGTTATGTCATCTAAATCCTTCTCAACCTTCAGTTCATCTTGCACGATTTTTTCAATGTCCTCAAGGGTAACCTTGCTCTCCTGAAGTTCCCTCAACCGCAACTTTAACAGGGGATTCTGAGCATCAAGGAAGAGCCCTTCAACCTGCCTTTCAACATCCTCCATTTTCTCACCGGCTTTAATAGGGATTGAAGCTATTAACCCTTCTCGTCTTTTCCCACTTCCTCAAGCTCTCCTCTAAAGCCTGCCTCACGGCCCTTCCAATATTTAAGCCAATCTCCGTTGCCGTTCCCGCCCACTCCTTTTCACCTTCAAAAGCGAAGATGCCGATTCCATCACTCGTCGTCCCGGTGGCGTTGTAACTTATCTCTAGAAGGGTGTAGGTTTTCGCCTCGGTTGCGGTCATTACCGCGTTGACCATGGCACCGACCGTTAATCCTTCCTCGATGACGAGGACGATGTTTATCGTCCCCGGCTTCCAGGGGGGCGGAACCTCGCCGGCTATTGCTGGATTTGTTATTCCAGCGGTGACATAGGCCATAACTTCCCTGCTTTTTGCTATGGAGAGGACTTTATCTACCTCCGCGGCCGTCATGAAACCGACGAAGTTTCCAAGTCCGTTCTCCCGCTCGAAGGCCAGGCAGTCCGCTTTGTAGTCGCCGGAGTAGTTTTTCGGAACCCTCATGAAGAAGAAGCCGCTGGCCTCAGTTAATCCACCGCGGTGAGGGGCGTTGCTCAAAGCGAGCATGGGCTCTTTGAACGCCATTATGAAGTTGCCCATGATTGGGATTTGACCCTGCAGTTAATAACGTTTGCCTCGCCAGAACCGTAAACTTTATAAACCTCTCGCACATATGTAATATTGAACTTACACATGCAGGAGGTTGAGAACATGAGAAAGATGTGGTTTGGATTGGGGCTGATTGCCCTGTTGATAGGACTGCCCCTTGGGGGAGTCTCCGCATGGAGGGGTCAGCCGGGGCCAAATCCCTATGCAGGAACCGCCCAGAGCGTTGTAACTCCCAACAGCACGCTCACAACTTACTACGCTCCTCTGAGTGAAGACGAGATTAACGGCCTGCTCTATATGGTGGAGGAGGAAAAGCTCGCCAGGGATGTCTACCTCACGCTCTACAACGAGACAGGACTGGCGGTGTTCAGTAACATAGCCAACAGCGAGCAGAGGCATATGGACGCTGTGCTGAGCCTGATTGAGAAGTACAACCTGACGGCTCCGGACACGCTCGACCAGGTCGGAGTCTTCCAGAACGAGGAGCTCCAGAACCTCTACGACCAGCTGGTTGAGCAGGGAAGTAAGAGCGTTGTCGATGCCCTCAAGGTGGGAGCACTCATCGAAGAGACCGACATAGAGGACCTTGAGAAGTGGATTTCAGAGACCGACAACGAGGACATAAAGCAGGTCTACAGCAACCTCATGGCCGGGAGCGAGAACCACCTCAGGGCCTTTGTAGGTCAGCTTGAGGCCATGGGAGTGGCCTACACGGCTCAAGTGCTTCCTCAGGAGCAGGTTGACGAGATACTGAGCTCAGCTCCGGCCCACGGAATGGGACACGGTCCCGGTACCATGGGCACTTACACAGGTCAGACTAACGGCGGAATCACCAGCACCATAGCGAACGCCTTCGCCCACGCCTGGCAGTGGATGCGAGGAATTCTTGGAAGGGTGAGCATCTGAACCCTTTCCTTTCTTTTCGTCGGGAACTGAGATAAAAGGCAATTGGTGGTGGGAATGCCCAGAGGATTCGGGCCTGTAATGGGACCGATGCACGGGAGAAGGGGCTTCGGCTTTGGTTGGTTGTTTTTGCCCTTTGCCCTGCTGATAATATTTGCCAAATTGGCTTTCCTGCTCCTGCCCTTCATCGTAATCGGGCTCATAATCTACGCGCTGATGAGGTGAAGAACATGCTCTGCGTAGGAAAATTTCCGCCGGAGGTGGCCTCATGAGGGCCTCAGCACTCCTCAGGGGAGTCGTTGACCTGCTCCTCCTGATAGTCTTTGTTGGAATAGCTGTAACGGGAATAGGCCTGTATTTAGCGCCCAGCGGGAGGATAGCCGAGAGCGTAGGGTGGACCTTCCTTGGCATGGACAAGGAGGCTCTCACCAACGTTCACACGTATCTGGGTTTCATCATGATTGGCCTCGTGGGAGTTCATCTGCTGATAGGCTTCAAGAGCATGTGGGTCATGCTTAAGTCAGCGTTCAGAAGTTCAAAGACAA
>WAMH01000203.1 GCA_015522395.1 Thermococcus sp.
ATCCATCGGATATGGGACGGGGGAGACTGCCGTTAGAAGAGTCCCTATGTCCGAGCCTATCGCTATCGCCACCGGCATCTTCCCGTCGTTCCTCTCAAGATAATCCCGCCAGGCCTGGCTTCCGCGCTTGTGTATCTGCCAGTGGATCACTCCCCTTTCACCGTCGAGAAGCATAACGCGGTAAACGCTGATTGAGTTTACTCCCCTTGGGTCTGAGAAGCAGACAAGGGGATATGTCAGATAGCAGGAGGCATCCTTCGGCCACGTCTTAAACGCCGGAATGAAGTCTAGGGGTTCACCCTCAACCACGTTCCTTGTAAATTCGGCCTTCCTCACGATTTTTGGGAAGTAGTTGCTCATCTCCTTCAGCTTTCCGAGGGAGGATAGCTTGTCGGAAAGGCCGAGCGGAAGGCTCTCCAGGAGCTTGAGCGATCTCTCACCGATTTCCTCAAGTTTACTAACACCGAGGGCTTCCCTAACCGTTTCAACGCTCGTAAATAGGTTTCCAGCGATTCTCCACTCGGGATGGCCCTTAACCCTCTCAAAGAGAACGGCCCCTTTCTTCCCGTACATGGCCTTTCTCAGAAAAGCCGGGATTTCCAGCTCCGGCGAAAGCTCCTCCTCCACGTGAATAAGCTCACCTCTCCTTTCGAGCCATTCAAGGTAATCCCTCATGTCCTTCATCGCTCACACCTCTAACTTCGGCCTTAAAACGGTTTCACCGGAGCAGTCAACAAGCCTGAGCTCGACGCCGTAGACCTCGCTTAAAAGCTTCTCATCAAAGACTTCACCCGGTTTCCCCTGGGCAAGTATCCTGCCGTTCTTCATCAAGACCAGCCTGTCGGCGAAGAGGTAAGCGAGGTTGGGGTCGTGTATAACGAGGAGAACCCCTACACCCCCGTTGGCCAGCTTTCTGACCGTCTGAAGGACGAGGAGGGCGTTTTTTAAATCTAACTCACTCGTCGGCTCGTCGAGGAGCAGGTAATTCGGTGAGGTCATCAAAGCCCTTGCTGTCAGGAGGAGCCTCCTCTGTCCACCGCTCAGTGAGGTGTAAGGTTTGTCGGCGTACTCCTCAAGGCCAAAGGTTTTGAGCAGTTCTAAAGCCCGTTTCCTGTGTTTCTCACCCGGGGCGCCGAAGGTTCCAAGCTCCGGGGTAGCCCCCAGGAGGAGAAAGTCCAGAACCCTGAAGGGGAACGTTGGAACGTGGTTTTGAGGGACGAAGCCGATGAGCTTTGCTCTCTCCCTTGGCGAGAGCCTGTGGACATCCCTCCCATCAACCAAAACCCGTCCTTCATGTGGCCTCAGCGTTCCGTAGATTAGCTTAAGCAGGGTGCTCTTTCCCGCTCCGTTAGGCCCTATTAACGCCACAAGCTCGCCCGGATTAACCTTAAGGCTAACACCATCTATTCCGAAGTCCCCGTAGGAGTAAGATACCTCCTCAGCCCATAGCCCTCTCAAGCTCCCTCACCTTCTCCATGAAATCGAAGTTCTTAGCTTTTTCAACCTCGCCCCGTTTGAAGTGCTTCCCAAACCAGTCGTAGTAGAGCAAAACCCTCCTCACGAACGCCTCGACGTCCTTCTCGTTGAAGAGGCTCTTTTTCTCAAGCTTTTCACCGAGGACCGCGTAGAACCTGACCATCTTCCTCCTGTCTTCCTCGCTCAGCTTATCCGGGTTTACCTCACCGCCGATTAGCGTCCCGTAGAAGGGCGGGACTTCAAAGGCTTCTATCAGCGGTTGAGCATAGGCTATCCCCCCGTGAAGCTTCCCCATGAAGACAGAACCCGCTAAATGCATGGCCACCAGGAAGAACGCCTTTGGAACGTCCTCAAGCTCCTCCCTGTGTTTCTCAACCCACCCCATCAAATCCCAGTGCGGGCCGTCGCGGTAAACGGGAGCAGCCATGACTGCAAGGTCGTAATTAACGGGCGATGGGTTTTCCTCAACATGGGCAACTTCAACCTTATGATTTCTCTCCTCAAAGAGCTTTTTAGCCAGGCCAACGGCCTTTTCCGTCGTTCCATAACGGGTTGTGTAAACTATGAGAATCCTCAACTCCACCCACCCCCAGTCTTTCTGAGGAGATACCCGAAGAATGGAACACCGACGAGGGTCGTTATTATCCCTACGGGAACATCGCCGGGGAGAAGTCTAACGACAACATCCGCTAAAACCATCACCGTTATTCCTATTGAGATTGTCGCGGGGATTAGCCTTGAGTGCTCGGGACCAACTAACATTCTCGCCATGTGGGGAACCATTAATCCAACCCAGCCGATTATCCCGGTGAAGGAAACGACGAGGGTGGTCATCAAAGCCGAAATGAAGACGAAAAGGCCCCTCCACAGGTGAACGTTCAGGCCCAAAAGTTCCGCCTCATCTCCAAGGCTCATCGCGTTGAGGTTCCAGCGGAGCAGGAAGAGGACGAACGCTAAGATAACAACGCCGGGGAGGGAATAGGCCACTGTTCTCCAGTCTGCGTTCGAGAGGCTCCCCATCAGCCATACCACAAGGGCCGATAAACTCTCGCTTGGAAGGAGGAGTTCAAGGAGCGAAAGCAGAGCCGAGAAGAGGGCGGTAACGATTATCCCCGCAAGAATCAAGGAAACTGTGGAAACCCTGCCGTTTATCCTTGCCATCCAGTAGGCGAGAAAAACCGCGAGAAGGCCGAAGAGGAGGGCGAGCGGAGCTACTCCAGCGGAGGACAGGAAGGCAACGGCTATAGCAGCGCCGAGGGCCACTCCGGAGGAAACGCCGAGGATGTAGGTGTCAACTAGGGGATTTCGAAAAACGGCCTGCAGGGTCATGCCACCCAACGAGAGAGCTATTCCCGCGGAGATGCCCATCAAAGTCCTTGGAAGTCTGATTTCCCGGATTATCGTTACGGCTCCCGGAGTTAGATGGAGGGGATTGGTCGGATAGCTCCCCACAAAGATTCCAAGGAATACCGCGAGTGATGGCAGGACTATAAGGGCGAGCTTCTTCATCACTCAACACCGCAGAGGCTGTAAAGCTCTTTTGCCGGCTTCCTCCAGTCCGGGAAGAGCTTTCCGTGGACGAGCCTTCCAATCTGGTAGATTCCGGGGATTAAACGCGGACTCCACCGCATAAAGCTTTCCCTATCCAAAGCCGAGCCAGATATGTGGACGTTGCCTTCATCAACGGCTTTAACCCTCTTCCATTCCGCCGAGTCAAGCATCTCATCCCTTATCCCCTCGAGCCTCTCCCGGTTTGTCAGAACGCTCGTCAAAAGGAATATGTGGTCAGCATCGCTGAAGCGCCTGATGAAGTCCTCCTTTCTGAGGGGATAGACCTTCCTTTCCGTTCTCAGTCTCTTCCCGAGGCTTTCTGCACCTGCCTTCTCAACCGCGTCGCTTATAACGTTGGTTCCGGTGACGACGTTTATTCCCCTGTAGAGCATGACGACTTTGGGCCTATCCTCAAGCGGTTCCGAGGTTTCCTTTATCCTGGGGAGGTGCTTCCCGTAGAACTCCCCCAGTTTTGAGAAGTCTCCGCCGGTTTTTTCGGCTATCAGCCTGCTCCCTTCAACCAGGTCCTCAACCTTTAAAAAGTCGAGTAGAAGAACATCCGCGCCAATCCGTTCGGCAAAGGAGTACAGCTCGCCCGAGGAGTGGAGGTTCTCAACCCTAAAGTCGAGGATCAACCTTGGCCTGATTTCCTCTAAGACGTCCCAGTAGGTCTTCTTCGTCCTCTTGAGGTATTTGCCAATAACTGGCTTATCCTTCAGCTCCGGCAGGCAGTAATCGAGTTTGACTTCCTCGTTTACCCCCGCTATTTCGCTCCCTTTTCCAACCAGCTTGACGATTTCCGCGAGGCTTGCCGGAAAGACCGCTATCATTCTTCCACCCCAAAATGGAAATCAGGAGAGGAAGGGATAGAACTTCTGGAGAAACTCCTTCGCTTTGCTCTCCCAGTTGGGGTAGTAACTCGGATAGACGGCCTTTCCTATCTGCCAGATTCCAACGGCAAGCCTTGGACTCCAGCGGAGGAAGCTTTCTCTGCCCATATCGGCGCGGAGGATGACGATGTGGTCTTCGTTGACGGCCTTTATCTCGTTCCACGCCTGGTCGGAGAGCATCGTCTCCCTCAGCTCGCTCACCTGGTCGTATGGGGTCACTGCACTCGTGAGGAGGATTATAACGTCCGCGTCCTTGTAGCTGGCGATTATCTTCTCCTTGTCCATCGGCACCCTAACCGGTGTGTAACCGTTGAAGGTGATGTTCACCATGTATTCTGCTCCTACAAGCCTAACGGCCTGCGCCAGGACGTCGTTCCCGTTGACGAGGTAGTACTTCCCCATTATCGGCTGTATCATTATGACCTTCTTTCTATCCTCGACCGGTATCTTCGAGGCTATCGCCTTAACCTCACTAACCTGTTCGTTGAAGTAGTCCTCGAAGGCTCTGGCCTCTTTCTCCTTCCCGAAGACCTTCCCGAGAAGCTCAACGGCCTTCGGTATGTCCTCAAGCTTATCCTCACGGAGCATTATCACCGGGATGCCGTAGCTCGCCGACCTGTTGAGGAACTCGTCAACGTCGTAGAACTTCTTGAGGTAGAGGTTCACTATGAGGTCGGGCTTCAAAGCCAGGACCTTCTCCCAGTCGTCTATTCTCAGCATCTTCCCAACGACGGTCTTGTTTTTAAGGGCCTGACTGAGGAAAGCATCTCTCTTTGCCTCGGCGGGTATTCCAACTACTTGATTGCTCGCGTTGAGGAGCTGGACCATCTCGAGGGCGGACGTGGACATTATAACTGCCCTCTGGACGGGAACCTTTACGGTTACGCTCCTGCCGGCGAAGTCCTTGAAGGTTAGTTCACCACCGGTTGGGGTTGCCTTTCCTGAGGTGCCTGAGCTGCCTATGCAACCGGCGGCGAGAACCGAAGCCAGCAAGACTCCGATCAGTAAAGTTGCTTCCAATTTCATTTCCACCACCTCACACGGGCTTTTGCCTTCCGAATGTCCCAATTGGAAGGTTTAGACCTAGCTCTTTGGCTAGTCTGAGGTAAGAACCCGGTTCGTAGGGACAGGCCGGGTCTTCGGCGAGCGGATCTATATGGTAAGCGTAGGCCCTCGCCCTGCTCCCACCACAAACATCTTTGAACTCACAGGCACCGCAACGTCCTTTGAACTCGGCAGAGCGGAGCTTTCTCATGAGTTCGCTTTTCCTGTAAACCTCAACGAGGCTCTTCTCCCTCACGTTGCCCACGCTGTAGGGCAGGAAGCCGCTCGGATAGACGTTTCCGTTGTAGGCAATGAAGACTATCCCCTTCCCGTCGCGCGTTCCCATCGTCTGCGCCCTCGCTTCCCCACCTTCACCGAGGAGTTGTGTAAGCCTCTCTTTGAGTCTGAAGTATAGCTCCCCCGGCTTCAGAACCTCGTCAGGGTCGAGACCTTTTTTCTCCAAGGCCTTCCGCATTATGGCAACTCTCCTGAACATCGGCCCCTCGGTCGTTCTAACGAGGAGATGCTTCGAGGCCTCGTACAGGAAGTGGGTAACGTCCTCCCACTCTTCCGGTTTCAAATCGCTCTCGAAGTTACCCCTGCCTGTGGGCACGAGGTAGAAAACCTCCCAGATTTCGACGCCCAGCTCTTTCAAAAGCTTAACCATCTCGGGTAAGCCCTCAACCGTCTCGCGCATGACCACTGTGTTAACCTGGACTGCAACGTCTCGCTTGAGGAACTCCCTTATCGCCCAGACTGTTCTCTCCCACGTCCCCTCGATGCCCCTTATCGCGTCGTGAACCTCCGGGAAGGGACTGTCGAGGCTTATGCTCACAGCTTTAACTCCGTGCTCGACGATTTTGTCGATGGTCTCCTCCGTGAGGAGAGGCGTTACGGCCGGAGCTAAACCAATGCGGATGCCCTTCCCAACTGCGTAGTCTATGAGCTGGAAGATGTCCTTCCTCATCAACGGGTCGCCGCCTGTGAGGATGAGAATCGGGTAGGGCCTTCCGAATTCGGTGAGTGAATCAATAAGCCTCTTCCCCTCCTCGGTCGTCAGCTCGCCGGGAAGGGCCTGTAGAATCGCCTCTGCCCTGCAGTGCTTGCACTTGAGCTGGCAGGCCTTGGTGGTCTCCCAGAAGACGAGGACGGGCTTTCTATCGTAGGGCCATGAGCCAGATTTTCCTCGGTGCATTTCGACCACCGTCTCTTAGGTTTCCAGAATGAACTTAGGATAATCGAATTATAAACCTTTCCATCAAAAAGTTCGAAATTCAAAGGTAAAAGAGGTAAAAGAAAGGGCTCAGTAGTAGCCCTCCGCCTCTGTGACCTTGCCGCCGAACATCCTGTAGACGTAGAGCGTGTAGGCCATGATGATTATCGCTAGCACCACTGAGACGCCGAGGACCGCCTGGAGGGTCAGTGGCGAAGCGGCAAGTGCGTGGATGCTGAGCTTGAAGTTTGGGTCGGTCGTTGAGATAACCCAGTAGGGATACATGCTGTAGTAGACGAGGTAGACGACCAGCGGGAAGGCAAGCCAGCTGATGTAAAACGCCCCCCTTTCAGAGCCCTTCTTGATGAGGTAGCCGTCGAGCAGCCCTGCAACGAGGATCACCAGCGTCAGCGTCAGCCCCACTGGACTCATGAGCCTCTCGAACCTCAGCGGTGCCCAGACCTTCATGCCCACGACGACGAGCAGGAGGAAGACCACCGTGAGGATCCAGAAGTCAAAGGCGAGCTTTCTCATCCTCTCCTGAAGCTTGCCCGTCGTCTTGTAGACCGCCCAGTTGGCTCCGTGCCACATCACCGCGAAGAGCACGAAGAGGCCGACTATGAGCGGGAACGGCCTAAAGAGCGTCAGGAGCGAGCCGTGGAAGCCGCTGGCATCTATCGGAATGCCCTCTATAAGGTTGCCGACTATGACGCCGAGGATTAACGCTATAAGTGCGCTGACGAGGGCAAAGAGGTAGTCCCATGTTCTCCTGTACTTGTTCCTGAACTCAAAGCTGACCGCCCTGAATATGAACATGAACGCCAGCAGCCACACCGCGAGGTAGAACGTGCTGAAGAGCACAGCGTAGAGGGCGGGCCACATCGCGAAGAGTCCGGCTCCCCATGTGATGAACCAGACCTCGTTGCCATCCCAGACAGGGGCCATGGTGTTCACTAAAACGTCCCTGTCCTTCTGGTCCTTAACGAAGGGAAGCAGGCTTCCCAGGCCGAGGTCGAAGCCGTCGAAAGCTAAGTACATTCCGAGGAGGAAAGCCGAAAAGTAAAACCAGGCAGTCGCGTAGTCCATCACTGACCACCTCCCGCGGCGCTTACCGCTGGAGCAGGATTCGAGGTAACGTCGCCCTCAACAGGCTCAGGCCCTTCTCTGACGAGCTTCTTGACGAAGTGGAGCCAGATGTAGAACAGCAGCAGGTAGACAACGACGAAGCCTATGAGGGTTATCAGCACGCTGGTCGCCGAGACGTTTGGCGAGGCACCGTTGTTGACCGTCACCATGCCCCAGACCATCCAGGGCTGCCTGCCGACTTCGTGGGTGAACCAGCCGGCCTCACCGGCAAGCCACGGGAGCGGAAGCGTGACGACGAGCACCTTGAGGAACCAGCGGGCGTCGTAGAGCCTGCCGAGGAGGAGCAGAAGCACTCCAAGGCCGCCGATGGCTATGAAGAGCGTTCCGAGGCCGACCATGACGCGGTAGGCGTAGAACATGAAGGCAACGGGCACGGACTTCTCGAGGACCTGAACCATTTTCTCGTTCGCGTCGGGATCGTTCGGGTTGATGCCGTAGGCCTTCATTATGCTGTCAACCACCTGCTTCTTGACCTTCTCGTTTGCGTAGTTCGGGTTGTTGAGAACCTGCTGATACCAGACGTACTCGGCCGCATCATGCAGGCCCATTACCTTCGCGTTCCAGTCACCGAAGGACAACCAGCTCAGCAGCTTGGGGATCTCAATGGCGTACTTTATCTGCTGGTTCTTCTCGTCAACGATGCCAAAGACCACCATCGGGGCACCAACCGTGGTGTGGTAAAGTCCCTCGTCCGCGGCCAGCTTCGTCGGCTGGTACTGGGCTATAACCCTTCCCTCCTCGTGACCGGTAGGATAGAGCTGGATCACTGAACTTATTGCGAGAACGACGATTCCTATCGCCACTGCCGAGCGCGCTACCTGGACGTGTCTCTTCTTGAGAAGGTAGTAGGCTCCAACAGCCGCAACTATGTAGGCTCCGGTTATTATCGCGGAGTTGATGGTGTGGGTATATTCGGAAACCAAGAGCGGGTTGAAGACCGCCTTCATGAAGTTCGTGAGCTCTGCCCTCGGGCCGAGGGGAGTGTCCCTGATGATGTAGGCGCTCGGAACCTGCTGCCAGCTGTTGGCTATGAGAATCCAGAGACCAGAAAGTGCCGAACCTAGAGAGACAAAAAACGCTGCAATCCAGCTTATGACCCTCGGAAGTCTGTCCATGCCGAAGAGCAGGACGCCAAGGAACGTCGATTCAAGGGCGAAGGCGAAGAGCCCCTCGAGCATCAGCGGAGGCCCGAAGATAGAGCCAACGAACATTGAGTAGTTCGCCCAGTTCGCTCCAAACTCGAACTCCATGACGATCCCAGTTGGAACACCGAGGACGAAGAAGACACCGAGCCACTTGCTGAAGAACTTTGCCGCCTTATACCACTGCTCCTCGTTGGTTATCACTGCCATGGTCCAGAGCAGGAACACCATGAAACCCATACCTATGCTCGCGGGCACGAAAATCCAATGGTAGCCCGCGGTGAGTGCAAACTGAATCCTCGAGAGTGTTACCGGGTCCATTCCACGTCACCTCCGGGTTTGTCCCTCAAACTTTCAATACCAACATCCAAACTTATAATGTTTTCGGGTATCCAAACATGGTTCATCGACGAAAAACGAAAAATTTGGGAAGGGAACTAACTTTTAACCTTCGGCTTCGTGAAGAACCCTTCACCGTGGACCTCAGCCTCGTAGAGAACGAAGCCCACCGTAAAGAGCATCCCGGCAATTATCCATACAACGTTGTGCGCCAGGAACGCTATCAACACGAACAGCAGTGTCAGTGTTATGGCAACGAGGCCGTAGACCACTTCCTTCCCGGTTTCTATTTCCACCGCCATGGCGCATCACCGCCCATCCTTTTCGCTCCCTGTTCTTATATCCCTTTCGCCTGTTAGGGTTTCCGAACCCCTAAGGTGCGAGAATCAAAAGGGTTAAATACCCCAACTTCCCAATTTTTTTAGACCAACCTAACTGAGGAGGTGTGACCATGGCAAGGGTTCTGATACTCGGCGGTGGAACCGCCGGACTGGTGGCAGGAAGGTACCTGAAGGCTGAAGCGGATAGACTTGGCATCGATTTGGATGTCACAATGGTGACCGCGAGCGAGAGGCACTACATGCCCCCGCTCTTCATGGAGGTAGCTTTAGGCTCCGCCTCCGCCGATGAGACCTGGGCGCCGATAAAGAACGCGGAAAAGGTATACGGCTTTAAGGTTGAGGTCGACAGGGTCACCGAGATCGACCTCGCCAACAGGCAGGTTAAAACTGAAGGCGGAAAGACCTACGACTACGACTATCTGTTTCTTGGACTCGGTGTCAAGTACGTCTGGGACAAGTACAAGGGCATGAGCGAGTACGGCTATCACAACTACACCCTCGAGGGAGCGCTTGAGCTTCACAAAGCCCTCTCCGAGTTCAAGGGCGGGAAGATAGTCATCTACACCCCGGAGGGGCCGCACCGCTGTGGTATATACCCCTACGAGATGAGCCTCAACCTCAGGATGTACTTCGAGCACCGCGGTATTGAAAACGTCGAGATAACCGTCGTCCACCCTGATAAGAGACCCGGAATCGGCCTTGGACCCGACCTGGTCAGGTTCTTCGAGAGGGAGATGGAGAAGGCCAACGTTAAGTTCATCCACAACGAGGGCCACGTCGAGATAACGCCGGACAAGGTGGTAACCAAGAACGCGGAAGTTGACTACGACCTGCTCATCAAGATACCGCCCATAGCGATTCCCGACGTCATGTCCTTCATGGCGAGCGAGAAGGACCCGCGCTGGGCGAAGGTAATCGGCCCGGACTTCCGCTATCCCGACTACGACGAGGTCTACATCGTCAGCGAAGCGAGCATGCCGCCGCTCGGACTTCTAACAGCGGGAGTTCCGCTTCACAACGCTTCAATCGTTGCGGCAACCAGCATTCTCCACAGGATACACGGCGGCTATCCAGTGGCTGAATACGCCCCGACCATGTGCGTTGGCCACGGCTACAACACCGGCTTCTCAGGAAACTGCGAGTACGAGTGGGCTGGGAGCAAGTACAAGCGCGAGTGCTACCTCCTCGTCAAGAGTCCGCTCGTGAGGCTGATGAAGGACTCGTTCTACAGGGGCTGGCTTGACAGTTTGAGGCTGTGAGGTGGTGAAGATGAGCGAGCTTACCCTTACCCCCGAAGAGGTTGCGGCCGTTAGGGAGCTGGCAGAGGTGGCGCTTGCCCTCAAGAAGGGCGGAACGCTGGGCATACTCAAGTCCATGACCGAGAACGGCGACAAGCTTCTCGAGACGATAGCCGAGGAGAAGGCCCTTCTCAGATTGGTAGGCGTCGGAAGCGCCGCCCTCGAACCCGTCAGGGAGCTTGAAACCGCTGAGGTCAGGGAGATAAGCTGGAACACCGAGGAACTCGTTGGGGCGCTCCTCAAGGCCCTAGCAAGAACCAACCCGAAGGAAGTCCCCAGAGTCGGCATGACGGCTGCCCTCGGCTACCTCCGCGATGAAGATGTGCAAAAGGGGCTCGGCTTCCTCCTAGTCCTCGCGAAGAACCTTGGAGCGGCTCTGAACGGCAAGCTCTGACCCTTTCCTTCTTTTCGGAGGTGGAACCTTGAGGGTTCTGTTCACCTATATGGGCGCTCCCACGGAACCTGATGAAATCGAGGACTTCATATTCCGCTTTCTCTACGATGTAAGGCACCACATAGGCCTCGACGTTCCCGGAGCGAAGGCGATAATCAAGGGCATAGCCAAGGTTCGCGCGAGACAGGTAAGGGAGCACTACGCGGTCATGGGCGGCAGAAGCCCGCTCGTCGATTACATGAACGAGATAGCGAAGGCCGTGAGCGAAAAGACGGGCCACGAGATAAGGCTCGGCATGTGCTACTCGAGGCCGCTTTTGGAGGAACTGAACTGGGACTTCGATTTAATCTTCCCGCTCTACCACGTTTACTCAAGCTCGACGACGGAGCGCTGCCTGGTCAAGATACGGGAACTCTTCGGCGAGAAGCCCTACGTAAAGGAGTGGTGGGGCAACGAGAAGTTCGTCCGCTGGGTTCAGAGAAACATTGAGAGAGGATTAAAGGAGAGCGGCTTTGAGAATCCCTACATCATCCTCAGCGTCCACAGCCTGCCGAAGAGGGTAATCGACGAGGGCGACCCCTATGAGAAGAGCCACAGGGAGCTGGCGGAGAGGGCGATGAAGGCCTTCGACATGCCCTGGGAGATAGCCTTCCAGAGCCGCTTTGGCAAGGGCGAGTGGCTCGGCCCGGGGGTTCCCGAGGTTTTAGAGAGGCTGAAATCGGAGGGGGTCAAAGGAGTCCTCGTTTACCCGCTCAGCTTCCTCGTGGAGAACGTTGAAACGCTCTACGAACTCGATGTGGAGTACAAAGAGGTCGCGGATCGGCTCGGTCTGAAATATTACCGGGCCAAACTGAACCACCGTGACCCTCTCCTTAGCGAGGCCATAGCGGAGGTGATTGATGATGCCGGTTACGAGAACTGAAAGCGTGGGGGTGAGGGAGATGGGAAGTTTCACCGATGCCTTCATAGCATACATAATGGGCTTCGTCGGCGGAATCCCGATACTCCTGATGAAGGATTCGAGCGAGTTCATGAGGAAGCACGCCGCCTACTCAAGCGTCATGGGCTTCTTCGCCTGGCTCGCCTTCATGGCCCTCTGGCACATGCCGGTTAACACAGAGTACCCGCACTTCGGGCCGGCCATGTACGTGGTCTACGCCTGGTTACTCTATGCCGCCTTCGGCATCTGGAAGGCAGTTAGGGGCGAACTCTACAGAATTCCCCTAATAGACGGCATGGCAGAAAAGCTCATTAAGGCCATTGAACCAGCTGTGTGAGGGAAACCCATGAGAAAAGCCGCGGTCGTTTCACTCCTCCTACTCCTCCTTTTGGCCCCGCACGTCCGGGCGGGGAACCCAAGCGTTTTCATGGGAAAGTTCATAGAGGCCTTCAACACCGGCAACTACTCACTGATAGAGCCCTACATGAGCGAGGAACTAAAAGACCAGTTCACAGAGGATTATTTCCACCAGATAAGGGAGTTCACGCTCGACAACTACGGGAAGCTGGAGGGCTACGCGCTGATCTCCAACTCGACCGAGGGGGACCTTCAGAAGTTCGAGTACACGGTTCACTGCGAAAAAGGCTCCTTCCCCGTTCTCTTAGCCTACAAAAACGACCAGCTCGTTGGCATTGCCCTGGGCATAAAAGCGAGGCCCAATCCGGCGGGAATGCTCCTCATGATGCTCGGCTCTTTGATATCGCTTGGAGCGCTCTACTACTGGAGAAGAAGGATTGAAACGGCGGAGTTCGTTATGGGCGCCGGAATAGCCCTCGGCCTCTCGGTGATCCTCCCTTTCTACTCTATCGCCACGCTCGGGATGAGCAGAACCGCCGGAATTTTAACGACGGCGCTCCTCACAGCCATAACCATCGAAGGCTCGAAGTACTACTTCTCCCGGAACAGGGACGGCCTCTCGCTCGGACTCGGCTTCGGGGTTGGCAAGTACATCCTCCTTGCTATAGGAACCTTCGTTGCCACGAACTTCATAATGAAACTCCCTGTCTCGTTCTCAGGGGGATTGGCCTACGCATTCCTCAGCGCCCTGGTATTCACGGCTTTCCACGGGATAAGCGCGATGCTCTACTCCTCCGGAAGGCTTCAGTATCCGGTGATTTTCACGGCCTTTGAGTTCCCGGCCCTAGCGCTGATGTCGCTCGGACAACCGGCCCTTGGAATTGGACTCGCTGTGCTGGCGTTCGTCACAGGGCTCTATCTGGAGGGAGGACAATGGAATCGCTTGACGAGAAGTTAATAGAGACACTCGACGGCAGCGTTGAGCTCGCCAAGAGGATAGGTGAGTACGTTATAAGAAGCGGGGGAAAGAGGATAAGACCCCGCATAACCCTTGCCGTTTCTAAAGGCCTCGGCCTCGATGAGGAAGACGCCCTCGACCTTGCTTCCTCCATCGAACTTATCCACACCGCCAGCTTAATCCACGACGACGTGATAGATTTGGCCGAGAAGAGGAGGAACAGCCCCACCGTTCCAATGCAGTGGGGGCCGGAATTAGCGGTTCTCAGCGGCGACTTTCTGTTCGTGAGGGCGCTCCGCATAATAGCCTCGAAGCGAACCGAGATGGTCGACTACGTCGCGAAGGTCGTCGAGGAGATGGTGAAGGCCGAGATCCTCCAGGAGGCCGTCAGGGGGAGTGTGCACCTCGACGTCGGCACCTACTACAGAATAATCGACGGGAAGACCGGAAGGCTCTTCGGGGCCTCCTTTGCCTTGCCAGCTTACTTCCTCGAGAAACCTTTCTGGAAGGAGCTTGACAGGGCAGGAACCCTCATCGGCAGGGCTTTCCAGATACTGGACGATGTCCTCGACTACTTCCCTGGAACCGGTAAGGACCGCTTTAAGGACCTCTTGAACGGGAAGACGACGCTTCCTCTCATACTCTACACGGAACACTACGGCTCGTCCCTCGTGGAGGGAACCCTGCTCCAGCCAACGGAGGAGAACCTGCTGAACCTCTTCGGCAGAATGAACGAGAAGGGAGCCTTCAGGGAGGCGGTGGAAACCGCTAAAACCTTTCTGAACGAGGCGCTTGAATCGATAGAGAAACTCCCCTTTGACTCGTCCGAGGTTGTATCCCTCATCGAGGACTACTTTGAAGGCGTCTTTGCAAGGTTCGAAAAAACCGGTGGATGACCTATCAGGTTTCACAGATTTGTACATTCGTTAAAACTAATTTCGGAAATCGCCGAAAAACTTTAAAAGAGCTGTTAGTCTAACCTAATGGGTTTCAGGCTCAGGGAGGGCGGGAGATGATAGGGCTTCTTGCTACGCTCACCTTCACCGTTCCACTGCTCGGGGGATTAGTGCTCTTCAAGCTGGACGAGAGGAAAGCGGACGCGGTTATGTTAGGCTCTTTCTTTACCGCCATGCTCCTCCAGTTCGGCGTTTTAATCAAGTACCTGCTCCACCACAATCACAGGACAGTTCACATCGCCTATATGACAACCGAGAGGCTCGGCGAGGTCTATGGCATCATAATCGATCCGATGAGCGTTTTGATCGGAACGGTCGTCGCCTTAGCTGGCTTCATCTTCATGTTCTACGGAATGGAGTACATGAGCGAGAGGAACGTCGGACATCCCGTTGGAAAGGGCCGCGGTCTCTTCTACGCCTGGATGACGCTCTTCGAGGGAGCAACGCTCGGCTTTATCTACTCCTCCACCTTCCTCGGCCTGTTGATATTCTTCGAGCTTATGGGGTTAGCGTGCTGGGGTGTGGTCAGCTACTACGGGACTAAAGCTGGGGTGAGGGCCGGCTTCAAGGCCTTCATAATACCGAACGTCGGGGCGATGATAGGCTTCTACTCGGCGATATACGTCGGTATAACCCAGCTCCACGACCTGAGCCTCTTCTCGCTCTCTCATGTTTCGGCATCGGTGAAGCCCTGGCTCTTCATAGCACTCCTCATCGCGGGTTACACGAAGAGCGCCCAGTTCCCGACCTATTCCTGGATTCCGGACGCGATGGAGGCCCCGACTCCAGCCTCTGCCTTCCTCCACGGAGCGGCGATGGTCGAGATGGGCGTTTATTTAGTAGCAAGAGTGCTTCAGTTCATCGGGCCCCTGCCAACGTGGGTCTTCTACTTCATGGCGGTTATGGTTTCACTGACACTTCTAATCCCGATACTAAACTACCCAGTGCAGAACGACGCCAAGAGGCTTCTGGCGTATTCAACCGTGGCAGAGGCAGGAATAATGTTCGTCGGCTTAACCTTCGCATCCCTGGGCCTTGAGGTTGGTTTAAAGGCCGCCATGTTCCAGCTCACCGCCCACGCCTTCATCAAGGGATTGGCTTTCCTCACCGCCGGAAGCTTTACATACTCCCTCGGGACCCTCGACCTGAGGGGGATAAGCGGCCTGAAGGATATTCTTCCAATAAACGCCCTCTCATGGAGCGTCGCGCTCCTCGGCCTTGCCGGTCTTCCGCCGATGGCCATAGCCTTCAGCAAGGCGGAGCTTTTAGCGGGCTTGGATGCCCTAAAGTTGACCCCCGTGGCGTGGCTCCCAGTCCTCATGGTCTTGGCGGATTCAGCGGTGTTCCTCTGGGTCGGCGTCAAGTGGATAACCAGGAACGTCTTTGGGAGGAAGAGTGTTGCAAAAGCTAACACCCACCCTATCATAACCGCCTCGCTCGTGCTCCTCCTGATCCTCGTCTTCATCGTTCCCTACCTGGCCTATCCTCTCGTCCATGAGATAGGCTTCCTCGGGGGTGGCCACTGATGGAGCCGCTCACGATTCTCAACCTGGCACTGACACTGCTCTTCACAGGGGCCTTGGTGGCCCTCTTCAGGGGCGGTAGAATAGCTTACATCTTCACGCTCTCCGCATCCGTCCCCATCTTCCTCGTCTCGATAGCCGGCATTGACGGCTTTAAGGGAGAGGTACTTCCCTTCCTGCCGACCGACGTTGATGTTGACCCGCTCTCGGCCCTCTTCCTGATGGTTCTGGCTTTCCTCACCTTCGCTCTCTCGCTCTACCTCCTCGACTACAGAGCAAGGGGGGACGAGCGCTACCTCGGCCTTTCCGTCAACATGGCCCTGCTTTCAGCCCTCCTCTTCTTCACCACGGATGACCTCGAGAGGCTCACCCTGACCTACGAACTCTTCGCCGTCTTCACCTTCGTCCTGATCCTTACCTCCGAGACTAAAGGCTCAAGGAAGGCGGCGTGGAGGTACATCGTCCTAACCCAGCTCTTCGGCATTATCCCCCTCCTCCTGGCCACTTCCCTGGCACATTCCGCCGGTGCCCTGACCTTTGAGGAGCTTAGAGAGAACCTCGCGAACCTTCCGGTCGGCCTCTGGGTGATGTATGCCCTCTACCTCTCCGCCTTCCTCGTCAGGGCCGGTGTCTTCCCATTCCACACATGGGTCGCCCGCGCTTACCGCTCGGTTCCCGGTCCATTCGTACCGGTCTTCATCATCGGGGAGGGACTCGGGTTCTACGGCCTGCTCAGGCTCACGGAATTCGCCCTTCCAACGTCAAAGATTCTTGGCTACAGCGTGGCCACCCTTGGCGCAGTTTCGGCATTTGCCACGCTCTACGCCTTCCGCGAGATAAGGCTAAAGAGGAAGTTCGCCCACCACAGCATTATGGACGTTGGAATCGCTTTCTTTGCCCTCGGTGCCTCAATGGTCCTCGGAGGGACCGCGGGGACGATAGTTCTAATGGGTGCCCTCCTGCACATCCTCTACCAAGCGATTTACAAGAGCGCGGTCTTCTTCGGCCTCGGAGCGATTGAACACTACGGCGAGGAGCCCAACATATGCTCGCTCAGGAAGCTCCTCAGGGGCCACGTGATTTCTCTCCTCATCTCACTCTCGGCC
>WAMH01000204.1 GCA_015522395.1 Thermococcus sp.
ATTTTGTCCATTCCCTTGGGGCCGAGAGTGGTTCTAACGGTTTCTGCTATGATTCTCGCGGCAAGAATGTTGAGTCTCTGCGCGTCTTTTCCAACGTACCTCTGGGTTCCCTCCGGCAGAATAACAACAGGCTGTCCGCTTAACTGTGCCATTTCACATTCCTCCATCTAACTTTTTTGCAGAAACACTTCGTCAGTATTCTATAAAAGTTTTTCGATTAAATTTTCTAATAAACTTGATTTTTATGGATTAAATAACAAAAATTTGTTGTAAATATAGAACAAAGGGCTAAAACGTTGACCGAGTATTGGGAGTTGGCAGGGGTGGAGAACGTGGAGCTGATAAAACAGGGGGCTGAGGCGAAGATCTATCTGGCTGACTTTTCGGAGTTCTTCGGTGCCGACCTGCTCCCGGGCGAGAGGGTCGTAGTTAAGCACAGAATCCCTAAGAGGTACAGAATAAGGGAGATAGACGAGAAGCTGAGGAAGGAGCGAACCGTTCGGGAGGCAAGAGTGCTCCACAGGGCAAAGAAGTTCGGGGTGAATTGTCCCCACGTCTACGAGGTTGACCTCAGGGACATGAAGATAGCGATGGAGTTCATAGATGGCCAAAGACTGAAAGAGCTCCTTGAGGCGATCCCCCCGGAAGAGCGGCTGGGCCTGTGCAGGGAGATCGGTAGGCAGGTTGGGAAGCTTCACAGAGCTGGCATAGTCCACGGCGATCTGACGACGAGCAACATGATACTGCGGGATGGCAGGGTTTACATGATAGACTTTGGATTGGCCGAGTTTGACTCAACGCTCGAGGCTAGGGGCGTTGATCTGCACCTCCTCAAAAGGGCGATGGAGAGCACCCACTACACGTGGTTCGAGAGGGGATTTGAGGCCGTCCTTGAAGGCTACGCCGAGGTTCGTGGGGAGGAAGCCCGGAAGGAAATCGAGGAGAAAATAGGGGAGATAGAGAGCAGGGGAAGATACAGGGAGAGAAGCTGGGTGGGTTAGCCCTCTCGAAAGGCCCTAAGAACCCTTTCGAAAATCTCCCTCTCCTTTCCGCGCTTTTTCCTCGCGAGCCTCTCAACTATGAGCTCCGGCGTGCTTCTCCCGGGTTTTCCAAATATCGGTTGCCTGTTAACTATAAGGTTGAGGCTCCCGTCCAGGCCCTGCGCCTCTATGCCGTCCACCCTCGCGAATGGAAGTTCGGCCTTCAGGTCCTCCCCGAGGTGAGAGACAATGACAACGTAAAAACCCCTCTCGTGGGCCACCTTGAGGAGTTCTCCAATTATCCTAACCGCTGCACCCGGCTCGGTTATGGCCTCGAATTCGTCTATGAGTATGAGCTTTCTCCCATCCGTCCGAAGGGCCCTGACGAATGCTCCCAGGGCCGTCTCAAAGGCACCGGCGCCGTAGGCGCTCCTCTTTTTCCTGAAGAAGAACAACTCATCGAGCGGCTCAATCCACGCCTTTTCGGCCGGAACTGGAAACCCCATGTGCGCTAGAATGGCTATCTGAGCTGTCAGCTCAAGCAACGACGTCTTCCCACCGCTGTTCGCCCCAGTGAGTATCACGATTCTCTCGTCCTTGATGACCTCCGAACCTGGGGCGTAGAAGCCCTCAGGCATTTTCCCCACGACGTAGCTGACCGGCTGCGGGTTCTCTATGAAGAGGTGCCTCCCGTTGATGAAGGTTATTCCCCCACCGTGGATCCCCGGGAAGGTGAACCCTCCCGTGAACTCCTTGGCCGCCTGGAGGAAGTCGAGCTCATGGACGGTGGAGAGCTCTTCCTTAAGCCTTTGGAGGAGGGGCATAACTTCTCCTAGTATTTCCCTGCTCCTGAGGTAGAGCTCGACCTTTAGCTCCCTCTCAAGTTCCTCTCTGAGCATTTCAACCCTTTCCGGTGGCACGGACACAGGGTACAGCTCCCCCCTTGAGAACAGCTCAACCGTGACCCCGAGTCGTTCGCCCAGTTCCCTTTCGGCTCCGTTTATCAGATCGAGTATGTCCCCCTCAATCCCGCCGAAGTGCCGGAATATCGCCTCGTAGTTCCTCGCCTTCAGCTCGTCGAGGAAGCCAAGGAGCTCCTTTCCGCTCAGGATGAGGCTGAACCTCTCGAGCTTCTCTGATATCCTCTCGTTGAGCTCGCGTTCCTTCTCCGCCACCAGTTCCTCAATGCTGTCGATTGCCTCCTGCCTTTCCATGACGTCGTCCAGCTTTCGGAGGGCTTTCAGGATGCGGGGCGCAACGCTTTCCCTGCCCGTCAGTTCGCCGATTCTGGCGAGGGCCTCGAGAGTTCTTCTGTTTTCCCAGAGAGGGAGAACGTAGAGTTCCGGCGCCACCTGCGAGGGGGTTAGCCCAACATCTATCCCGTGGCCAGTCGTGCTAAGAACGAGGGGGTACTCCTCCGTGTCCTCGATGTTCGGGGTTACCTCGCAGAGGTTCAGTTTCTCCGCCTTTTCCACTTCGGACTCATCAACTACGAGGATTCTATCGTGGAGGAAATCCCTGCGAAACGTTATGGGCATCACCCTGGAGAGGCAGTCCCTAAGCTCCGGTTTTATCCGTGGAAGGTTTTCCCTGAGGTAATCCTGCCTGCGCAGTATCTCTTTCGTATCGGAGACGGGTTCAAAGGCATCGAGAAAACGGGAACTCTCCGGAAGGACTAACCTCTTCCTTATCTCCTCCCGGATCGCCCTGTATACGGCCTTTGCCTCGGGGTTGAGTTTGAGCGCCATCGTTGGGTTGGTCGGTTATCCCCTCAAAAACCTACCGGGCCTTTACCTTCTCCACGACGTGGATGTTTTCGATCCTCGTCACCGGGTACTGCCCGTTCTCGTCCTTCTCAACAGCCTTTACCATGTCCCATACCGTCAGGAGCGCCACGCTAACGCCGGTCAGGGCCTCCATCTCCACCCCAGTTTTGTATGTCGCGCGGACCTCGCAGGTGGCCTCTATGTAGTCCTCTCCGAACTCGAAGGTTATGTCCACACCGGTGAGCGGTATCGGGTGGCAGAGGGGAATCAGCTCCGGCGTCTTCTTCACCGCTAAAATCCCCGCTATCTGCGCCGCGGCTATGACATTCCCCTTCTTGGTTTTGCCCGCCTTTATGAGCTCGATGGTTTCGGGTCTGAGGTAGATTCGGCCCTTCGCTATCGCCTTCCTGAAGACCTCGCTCTTGTGGCCCACTTCGACCATCTTGACGCCCTTCTCATCAACGTGAGTGAGTTCCCTCATCCGAAACCCCCCGATGAAGTTGAAAGTCAGCCCTTCGCGACCCCCATCGGGCGCATCCTCGCTACGAGGTTCGCTATTCCCGCCTCGTGGACGACGTTGACAACGTTGTCAACGCTCTTATACGCTCCAGGAGCTTCCTCCGCAACCACGCGGAGTGAAGCGGCCCTCACATAGATGCCCCTCTGCATCAGCTCGTTCCTCAGTTTATCGCCGCGGTACTGCCTCGTTGCGGCCTTCCTGCTGAGGAGCCTTCCGGCGCCGTGGCAGCTCGAACCGAAAGTTTCGCGCATCGAACCTTCGGCTCCAGCCAAGACGTAGCTGGCCGTTCCCATCGAGCCCGGAATAAGGACAGGCTGGCCAACGTCGCGGTACGCTTTGGGCACGTCCGGGTGTCCTGCAGGGAACGCCCTCGTGGCTCCCTTTCTGTGGACGACGACCTTCACCTTTCTTCCATCAACCTCGTGCTCCTCAACCTTGGCTATGTTGTGTGCCACATCGTAGACGATGCCCATCTCCATGTCCTCGGCTTTTCTCTTAAAGACCTCCTCGAAGCTCTCCCTGACCCAGTGGGTTATCATCTGCCTGTTGGCCCAGGCGAAGTTTGCCGCTGCCTTCATCGCGCTGAAGTACCTCTGCCCCTCCTCAGTCTGGAAGGGGACACTGACGAGTTCGCGGTCAGGCCAGGGCACGTTGTACTTCCTGTTGACCTTCTCCATTATCCTGAGGTAGTCGCTCGCGACCTGGTGGCCGAGACCCCTGCTTCCGGTGTGAACCATCACAACAACCTGTCCCTCGAAGAGGCCGTAGGCTTCCGCAATCTCCTCGTCGAATATCTTGTCAACAACCTGAACCTCGAGGAAGTGGTTTCCTGAGCCGAGGGAGCCGAGCTGAGGAGCACCTCTCTGCTTCGCCTTCTGACTGACCGCGTTTGGATCCGCCCCTTCCATCCTTCCGCCTTCCTCGAGGTGCTCTAAGTCCTCCTTCCAGCCGTAGCCGTTGTCGACGGCCCACTTGGCGCCGTCCGCTAATACATCGTCCAGCTGCGTCCAGTGGAGCCTCACGCGCCCCTTGCTTCCAAGGCCAGAGGGCACGTTCTTGAAGAGCGTGTCGACGAGCTCCTTGATTTTTGGCCTGACCTCCTTCTCGGTGAGGTTCGTTCTGATGAGGCGGACGCCGCAGTTGTGAACGACAACGCCGTTGGCTATGAAGTTGTGGGCCTTGTGGTAGACACCAACGTCGTAGAGCTTTTTGGAGTCACTTTTTATCCTCTTAACTTCAACTACCGGGTCAAGCACGAAGCCACCTTCAAGTCCATAGGCTTTGAGGAAGCTCTCGAAGTCGGGCAGAAGTTCTCTCATCTTTCTGTTTCTCTGAACTAAGTTGCTTTCTGAGATGCTGTTTCCTATCACAATTTTCCTTCTCAAGTATTCTGCAAAGATCAGTGCATAGGGCTTCTGGGCAGTGTATTCGTAGCCAATCCTGGAGAGGAAGTTGTAAATCTCCCTCGTGTTGGAGTATATTACAAGCCTGTACATTACCCGGTTGTCATATTCTTTGACCTTTCTCACGTGGGAAGTGATTTCAAACTCTGCCAGCAGTTCTTTAATTGAATTTAGGAATCTCACAAGGCTTTCTTCGAGTTCTTTGGTCTTAACCGCAGTTAGGGATATGGAATTTGGTGTGTACTTGTACTCATCTGAAATTAATCTCGGCTTGCTCCCGTCTGCACCGAAAAATCCCGCCAGGAAGTTTCTCTTAACCCATTTTGGAGCCTTTTTGATCCACTCAGGAACGTCGAAGTCAACGTCAGTTTTCTTGCCCACTGGGGCGCCCAGCTTGATGAGGAGTTTTGAAAACGCCTTTGAGGTGACCTTTATCGAGTACTCAGTCCCCGTGGTCTCAAACTCCCCCCATGCAGTCTTGATGTTTTCCCTTCTGGTTCTCTTGTAGACTCTGGAGGCTCTGATGTTGAAGTAGAACTCAATGTCCTTCCTAAGGGCTTCCAGTCCTCCTTCGTCTCCGTAGAAGACTGTGATTATCCTTTCCCTTCCGTTTTTCTCACGGTAAATGTCAAAGGATCCGTCGCCTATAAAGTATCCCAGTATCCTCGCCAGAATTCCAATTCTTGGGTCGTCCATTCTCAATGGAAGCAGTCCTCTCTCTTCCAAGTACTTGATCAGCTGTCTGTCCTCGTTTTTGAAATCTTCCCTAGTTAAAAGAACCCTTGGTTCTAGTTCTTCGTACTCGACTCCCTCGAATGGATAGACTGCTACCAAATCACCGGGCTTTAAGTCCTCCGCCTTTATGTACCCGTTCTCAGTAAGTATTGGGTGGTCTCCGGAGGCCTTAAGAACCCTTCCACTTGCGAGTTTTATTTCGTATATCTCCTCGTCAGTGTCTCTCTCCGCGACCAACATTATTCTGGAGTGATCGTTGTGGCCCTCCTTTGCGTCATAAACCTTTAGTGGAACCCTTTTGAATGATTTGGGTAGATCCTTTACCCGAATCTTGAATCCCAAATCACTTATGACCTCAGTTTCTTCGTGGAGACAATTCACATCGTATCCCACGCCTCCGGGGCTTATTATGCCCTCCTTTACGTCAAAGGCGGCCACTCCACCGATTGGGAAGCCGTAGCCCTGATGTCCGTCCGGCATTACGATGGAGTACTTGTAGATGCCCGGGAGCATCGCAACGTTCGCCGCCTGCTCCAGCGTCCTGTCGTTCCTCATCTTCTCTATGAGCGCGTCGTCAGCGTAAACTCTCCCCGGAACCCTCATGCGCTTGTCGAACTTCGGTATCTCCCAGCGGATTTTGTCAATTCTCTTCAGTGGGACCATCCTCTCACCCCTCCTTTAGGTCGCCCTAAAATTATTTTAAGGTTTCGAGGGACACCTTTGACTACAGGTCAAGCCTCAGCCTTCTGTCCCCCGGCACGTAGTTTATCAGCCTTCCTTCTTTGGCCTTCGCCGAGCCGAGGAAGTAGGAGCGCCACTTGACTATCACCCAGCCGTGGAGTTCTCTGTCCCCTATCTCAACGCTCTCGCCAGCTAAATAGCGCCTTGCCCTTTCGTCGTCCAGTTCAACGACGTTCTTCGTCGCCCTCGGCCCAACGAGAAAGCTCCCCTCGATGCTGAGCCTTATCCCGTCGCTCTCGATCCTCGCGAAATAGACGCCCTGCCTGTCCGGCCCTTTAATCTCAAGGGTGCACGGCTTCCAGGCGTAGACCTTGTGGTACCTCCCCCGTATCTCGTAGACCAGATCGGGAGCGTAGCCGTAGTTCTCGATGAGGAGTCTCTTCACCAGCCCGGTATCGTCCGTCCTTCTAACCTCCTCTCTCGGATTTCTTGGGGTTTCATTGCTCTCTCCGCTCATTCGCTTCCCTCCGGCTTGGTTATCTTTGCTATGAAGAACGCCTCGGTGTCGTTGTCGTTCGGGTGTATGCGCAGGGCCTTCTTCAGCTCTGGTGAGTACTCTTTCCCCTCCCATTCTAAGACGGGTGCGCTCGTCCTCACGGGAAGCTTTATCGGCTCGAGCCTCGCGTCCGTTTTCCTGAGGAGGTAGTCAACCACTTCTTCGTTTTCCAGGGGATCTATCGTGCAGGTTGAGTAGACGAGCGTCCCCCCGGGTTTCAAGGCTTCATAGGCCGCCCTTATGAGCCTCTTTTGGATGTTCATGTAGCGGACGACTGTCTTCATGCTCCACTCCTCTAAAAAGCGCCACTTCTTCCTTATCATCCCCACAGAGGAGCACGGCGCATCGAGGAGTACTCTGTCGAAGGCCTTCTTGAAGCGGGCGAAGTAGGCCCCGTCCTTCGTGGTGACGCGCGCTATCAAAACGCCCATCCTGTTGAGGTTGGCAATGAGGACGTTGGCCCTGCTCAGCTTGGGGTCGTTTGCTATTATACAGCCTTCGTTCTCCATGTACTGCGCTATTTGTCCGGTCTTGGAGCCGGGAGCGGCGGCCATGTCCAGAATCAACTCATCCGGTCTGGGA
>WAMH01000205.1 GCA_015522395.1 Thermococcus sp.
ACCTTGCTGTATATCAGCTTGGCTGTGGTCTCCTCCTGGCCCACAGTGACGCGTACTGTGAATATCTTGCCGTCGCTCATCGTCTCACCATCCATCTCACGAGCCTGTTATGAGGTACCCTATGAGCCGGATTATAAGGCCTATCGTTCCGATGATTATCATTCCCAGTCCAGTTATCTTTACGGCAAGCTTGAACTCTTTCCACCCGGGTTTCTTCGTGACCATGAGGACCCTCTTCGACTCTGACCAGAAACCCTTAAGCTTCTCAGTGAACGTTGCCACCGTCGTCACCTCACTAAATTTTGGAAAAGGAAAGGCTCATCAGAGCTCCTCGAGGTCGAGTTTAATAACTTTTCTCTCCTCACCCTCCCCGTAGTAGCCGGTCTCTTCCTCCTCTGCAACGGCGTAGGGCGAGCTGACACCGGTGACCACGAGGAGGATCCTTATCATCTTCCCTAGTTCCTCGTCGAGCTGGACTCCCCAGATGACCTGAGCTTCGGGGTCGAGCTTGCTCGTGACGAGCTCGATTATCTGCTGGGCCTCCTCAAGCTTGACGTCGCTTCCGCTGATGCTTATCAGAGCGCCCTTGGCGCCGCTTATGTCAACGTCGAGGAGAGGACTGTTCAGGGCCTGCTGGGCAGCTTCGAGAGCCCTCTTCTCGCTGTCGCTCTCACCGATGCCTATCATCGCAACGCCGCCGTCCTTCATGATGGCCCTTACATCGTTGAAGTCGAGGTTAACCAGTCCGGGCTTGGTGATGAGCTCGGTTATACCCTTAACTGCCTGGACGAGTATCTCGTCAGAGACCTTGAAAGCCATGTGTATCGGCAGGTTTGGAGCGACCTCCATGAGCTTGTCGTTCGGGATGACGATGACCGTATCGCTGTTTTTCCTGAGCCTCTCGAGGCCGTACTCGGCGTTCTTGATGCGCCTTATGCCCTCAACCGTGAAGGGCAGAGTAACAACGGCAACCGTCAGGGCACCCATCTTCTTGGCTATCTCGGCAACGACTGGAGCGGCACCGGTGCCTGTTCCACCGCCGAGACCGCAGGTTATAAAGACCATATCGGCCCCTTCTATGGCCTCCCGGATCTCCCTCTCGCTTTCCTTTGCGGCTTCTTCACCCATCTTTGGGTTGTTCCCAGCGCCGAGCCCTTTTGTGAGTTCCTTGCCTATGAGTATTTTCTTGTGGGCACGGACCTTAAGGAGATCCTGAGCATCTGTGTTAACAGCTATGACCTTTGCACCCTGTATGCCCACCTGCATCATCCTGTTTATCGTGTTGCAGCCGGCACCACCGACACCGACAACGTATATCTTGGCCTGAATCTGCTCGAGGATCCTCTTTAATTCCTCGTCAATATCCGTCTGAGGGGCTTGGGGAGCGGGGGTTTCACCCGCGGTGTTCTGGGCCGCAACGGTCTTCTCAATGGCGTCTTCAATCAGCTTCAGCATCCTTTCACCCTCCGGGCAGTTTGACACCTGTCTCAGTTTGCACATGTGGGTATATAAACATAGCCTGTTGGAGTCTGCTGTGTTAAAATGCTCCCGATGGCTTTAAAGATTTCGCCTCAGTCCCTTATGAACTCCAGCCCGAGTTCCTCCGCCAGCTTTCTGGCCAGTTGCCTCGTCTCGCCCTTGCTACCTTTCCAGTCAACATAAATGGCATCGACATTTCCGGAGGTGCGCTCTATGGCCTTCAGCAGCATTTCCCTGCTCAGGGGATGGGCGTACTTCGGTGCCATGTGGCTGAAGGCAAGCTCGGTGTCGAGCGCCCTCTTCGTCTGCTTCGGAACGTAGTGTCCGCCGCCGATCCCGATGGCAACGGGAAATCTTGCCTTCTCGTAGTTTTCAAGGACGTGCACTATCGTCTCTGCTATTATCTCACCTGCCCTCTCGTTAACCCACTCCTCCTCGCTTGAGCCTATCTCGATGAAGAAGCTCGGAACGTTCAGCTCGCTTGGCCCGTGGTGTGTTGCCTCGTAGCAGACCGTCCAGCCTAGGTCGTTCAGTTCGCTCATCCTCAGCAGGGCAAGCTTCATCGCCCTCGGTTCCGCTATCGCCAGGCTCTCGTCCTTTCCACCGTACATGGCTTTCCCCCAGTTGCCAGTTACATGGGTTGTGAGGGCGGGTAACTTCTGCTTGCTTGAATGCCTTGAGGCGAAGGCTATAATCTCCGGCCTGAAACCGAGCTGGCTCTCTATCGTGTTATCTAGCTTGTCGTAGTATATCATCTCGCCGTTTGTTGTCAGTATCATAGTGTCACCTTTAGCGTAGATGGGGTTGCCGTCAAAAAATCCGTCCGTTTCTCTAAATCCGAAGTTTTCCACCAGCTTTTCCACGATGTTAACCGATGCGGGGTCAACCTTGGTGCTCATCACGACCTTCATCCTGGATCCCGCCCCTCAATGGGGGTTTGGAATTAAAAACCTTTGTTTGAAATAGTTTAGATTTTCTGCCTTTTATTTCGATATTCTAACGGTGTTGTCATTCATTCGATGGGAGATTTACACCAATGTAACGCAAACTATATAACTTAGAAAATTGTACCAAAGTATCACCATGCGGCCGTCAGGCCATATGTGGTCATTGTGTCCGGAGGTGTGAAAAATATGAAAAAACTTGCTACAGTTGGCCTCGTTGCCGTTTTGCTTTTTGCCGTTGTTATGGCGGGTTGTACTAGCTCCGGTGGCGGTGGGACGGGGACGAGCAGCAGTACAAGCTCTGCCACGGAGTCCTATAGTCTGACCATCTACACCGGTGGAACCAGCGGAGTTTACTACCCTCTTGGCTCGGCTTATGCGAACATACTCAACCAGTACAGTGCCAAGGAAGCTGGAATAAAGATCAACGCCAAAGCCGTCACGAGCGGTGCGAGCGTTTCCAACGCCAAGGCCATAGGAGATGGAGACGCGCAGGCGGCCATAATGCAGAATGATGTGGCTTACTACGCCTACAACGGAGTCGTTCTGGATGCTTTCAAGGGCAAGCCCGTTAAGAAGCTCCGCGGTATAGCGGCCCTCTATCCCGAGACCATCCAGTTCGTCGTCCGCGCCGACAGCAACATAAAGACCCTTCAGGACCTCAAGGGCAAGAAGGTTGCCGTTGGAGCGGCCGGGAGCGGCACTGCAGTTGCTGCCCAGCAGATCCTCGAAGCGGCTGGAGTCTGGAACAGCATCCAGAAGGTCTACGTCAAGTTCAGCGAGGCGGCACAGCAGCTCAAGCTCGGCCAGATCGATGCTGCCGTTATAGTTTCAGGCGCTCCGACCCCGGCCATCGAGCAGATAGCCGTCCAGACCCCGGTCAGGGTCCTCCCGATCGGAAGCGACATCTACCAGGAGCTTAAGGGTAAGGGATACGTCTTCTATGTGACTCAGACGCTTCCGAAGAGCACCTACAAGGGAATGACAGAGGACACCCCAACCCTGGCCGTTAAGTCCCTCCTAGTAGTCAGCGCAGACGTTCCGGACAACGTCGTCTACGCCATGACCATGCTCCTCTTCAAGCACGTTGAGACCCTCAGGCAGGTCCACGCCAAGGCGAAATACATCAGCTTCGAGACGGCCCTCAACGGTATGAGCATCCCGCTCCACCCGGGAGCCATCAAGTACTACGAGGAGAAGGGTAAGTCCATACCGAACAACCTCAAACCATGAGGGGGTAGCTTTGAGCCGTAAAATCCTTTCTTTTTTAATTATCGGTTTTATCATAGCCCTGTTTTTTCCGGTCAACGCCGTTCAGATCAGCTATGAAGGAAGGAGCTACCTCTTCCCTACCGGCTCGGAGATTAAAATCGACTACATCCACAGCGTTGAGAGGATAGAGGTCGTGGAGTTCCTAATCGGAAACTCCAGCGGCTTTTACGCGGTGGGGATGGAGTGGGGCGACTTTGGGGCGGGTCTCCCTGAGGATATACAGGGTGAGAAGGACGGAAACTACTACAAGCACTGCGACGACTACCTCGGAAGGGACTTTCAGTACTGGTTCATCCCGATAAACCACGTCAACATAACCGTCAACAACGTCACCGTCCTCAGAAGCCCGAGTAAACCCCTGCTGGTGAATTTCAGGGTGAAGAAGGTTCCCCTGGTTGTAATGATGATAAGGAGGTGGTAACATGAGCGAGGAACCGAGCATAGATGTTGTTGAGGCCGAAGAAGTGGTTATAGAACGCACCAGAACGCTTCCAAGGAAGCTCAGCATTATCGTGGACACGGCCGCGATCCTCATCGGTCTCTACGAAATCCTGTTCATATTCAACTTTAACTACACCCTCTACGACCTGTTCTCCAGGCTCGGGCTGGATTTGGGCTTCCTCAAGGTGACCTTCCAGCCCAAGCAGGGAGAGGCCTTCGTTATGGCCATGCTCCTGATAATAACGTTCCTCCTGTACCCTATGTTCAAGAAGGAAAAGTACTTCTCCAAGGTTTCGATTTCCGATTATCTGCTCGGAGGATTGGGTGTAATCTCAACGCTCTACCTCTTTGCAGTCTACCAGCGCTACATAATGACCTCGGTAGTCAATCAGACGGACGTTATAATGGGCCTGATAGCGATAATCATCGTCCTCGAAGCGACAAGGAGAGTCTTGGGCTGGGTCCTGCCGGCGATAGTGGTTCTCTTTTTGGCATACGGCATCTACGCCATTGGCTTCAACTGGAACCGCTTCGTTCAGCAGCTCTACTTCGACGAGGGCATCTTCGGAATCCCGTTCTTCGTCATGACGATTTACGTTTTCGCGTTCGTCTTCTTCGGGGCGTTCCTGTTGAAGATAGGCGTCAGCGACTACATAACGGAGTTCATGATAGCCCTCTTCGGGAAGAGGCCCGGTGGCCCGGCAAAGTCGGCCGTCGTTTCGAGCGCCCTTATGGGAATGGTCAGCGGTTCGAGCGTCGCCAACGTCCTAACGACGGGAACCTTCACAATCCCCCTGATGAAGAAGGCAGGTTATCCACCGGAGATAGCGGGTGCTGTAGAGCCGGTCTCCTCAACAGGAGGCCAGCTGATGCCGCCCATCATGGGTGCCGCCGCCTTCATAATGGCGGAGTTCCTCAACATACCCTACAACAGGCTCATCATCGCGGCGGTTATCCCTGCGCTGGTCTACTATGGCGGAGTTTACCTCTTCATAGACCTAGAGACCAAGAGGCTCGGACTCAAGGGC
>WAMH01000206.1 GCA_015522395.1 Thermococcus sp.
GACCACGGGCACGCGCACGACGAGAACGGACCTTACGGATACAGAAAGGAGAGCGAGGAGTACGACAGGCTGATTATGATGCTGATAAACGAGAACCGCCTCGAAGAGCTTCCAGAAATCCCGGACGAGCTGATAAGGAACGCCCTCCCCGACAGCTACTGGCAGATGCTGATAATGCTCGGGGCAATGAGGGTTGGAGAATTCCAGCTGAAGGAGAGTGCCTACGCCTGTCCGACCTACTTCGGAATGGCTGGAGCGCTGTGGGTGAGGAAGTAAAGCCTCAGTCCAGAACGTCAAAGCTTATCTCCAGCAACTCCTTGCTCCTCCTGAAGCGGACTTTTCGGATTTTTATTTTCCCTATTTCTCCCGTTGTCTTTGTGTGCTCCTTATTGCACGCGTTGACGTTCCATCCCTCAATGACAACGACTTTGAGGGTCATTACCTCTCCTCAGGAACGGGGAAGAGGTCGTACATATCCTCTTCAAAGCGCTCCTCAGCCTCGTCCCTGGGTAGCTCGTAAACCTTAACCGGGGCGTTCTCCCGAACCTTCTAGTTGGCGAGCCTCTCTATCTCGGCTATCTCCTCAGGAGTGGGCTTCCGGTCGAACTTGACCGTCGGGACTCCCCTGTTGCCTTTGACATAGGTCGACGCCGTCCACTTCGCTCCCTCGCCGAGAACCTTGACGAGGGCACCCTTGACCACGGAAAGGGCCGTGTGGGTTCTAACCTCAACGTCACTCATGTCAATCCCCGAAATCCCCTTCGACAATCGTTTATTAAACCTCCGGGTAATCCTGAAACGGCCGGGGTTCAGGGTTTACTGAAGGTTTTTCAGAAAACACCAATGAATTTCGAAGGAGTTACGTAATGCTCTTTCACAGCTAAACGAAAACCGTTATAAGTGTAAAGGTCAATACACCAGCGAACAAAGTTTTAGAGGTGAACGAAAATGGCCGAGAAGAGGAGGAAGAGGGTTCTGATTCTTGGAGCGGCCGGAAGGGACTTCCACAACTTCAACACGTTCTTCAGGGACAACCCCGACTACGAAGTCGTTGCCTTCACCGCGACCCAGATTCCGGACATCGAGGGAAGAATTTACCCGCCTGAGCTTGCCGGCGAGCTTTACCCGAACGGAATCCCGATCTGGAGCGAGGACGACATGGAGAAGATAATCAAGGAGCACGATATAGACATCGTCGTCTTCGCCTACTCCGACGTTCCGCACGAGCACGTCATGCACCTCGCGAGCAGAGCTCATTCAGCTGGAGCGGACTTCTGGCTCCTTGGCCCGAAGAGCACCATGCTCAAGTCCAGCAAGCCAGTTGTAGCTGTTACAGCCGTCAGGACCGGCTGCGGAAAGAGCCAGACCAGCAGGAAGGTTGCCCAGCTCCTCCAGGAGATGGGCTACAAGGTCGTCGCTATAAGGCACCCGATGCCCTACGGCGACCTCAGGAAGCAGATCGTCCAGCGCTTCGCCACCTACGAGGACCTCGACAGGTACGAGTGCACCATCGAGGAGCGCGAGGAGTACGAGCCGTACATCGACAGGGGCATGGTCGTCTACGCGGGCGTTGACTACGAGAAGATTCTGAGGGAGGCTGAGAAAGAAGCTGACATAATCCTCTGGGACGGCGGAAACAACGACTTCCCGTTCTACGTTCCTGACCTCTGGATAGTCGTCACTGACCCGCACAGGCCCGGCCACGAGCTTAAGTACCACCCAGGTGAGACCAACTTCAGGAGCGCTGACGTGATAATCATTAACAAGATCGATACAGCGAACCGCGATGATATCCAGAAGGTCCGCGAGGACATCGAGAAGATCAACCCGAACGCGATAGTTATCGACGGAGCCTCACCGCTCTTCGTGGATAAGCCCGAGCTCATCAAGGGCAAGCGCGTTCTCGTCGTTGAGGACGGACCAACACTTACCCACGGAGGCATGAAGTACGGTGCCGGTTACATCGCCGCCAAGAAGTACGGGGCTAAGGAAATAATCGACCCGAGGCCCTACGCGGTCGGCTCGATCGTGGACACCTACAAGAAGTACAGCCACCTCGACGTCATTCTGCCGGCCATGGGCTACGGCGAGAAGCAGATCAAGGAGCTTGAGGAGACCATCAACCGCGCGGATGCCGACGTCGTCATACTCGGAACTCCGGTTGACCTCCGCAGGTTCATGAAGCTCAACAAGCCGGCCGTTCGCGTCCGCTACGAGCTTGAGGAGATCGGCGAGCCGAAGCTCAAAGATGTGCTCAAGGACTGGGTTGAGAGGTGCGAGAAGCTCAAGAAGTGAGTTCCTTTTACCCATTTATTTCTTCTTCGCGAAGCTTTCGAAACCCTTTTATGGAGAAAACCCAACTCCCTCCGCCCGGGGAGTGCCGCCGAAGGCGGGGCCAATGAACTTGGGCGGGTTATTACCCCCTTTACGGTGGTGGTTCGATGAGAGACTACATCCTCTACGCGCTTCTTGCCGCTTTCTTCGCTTCCCTCGTTCCTATATTCGGGAAACTCGGTCTTAAGGACGTCAACCCCACCCTCGCGACTGCGGTGAGGGCCGTTATAATGGCCGTCTTCTTGGTGGGAGTTGCCCTTCTCAGCGGCTCCACCAAGGTCAGCGAAATCGATAGCAGGGCGCTACTCCTGATAACCCTCTCCGGTTTGGCCGGGGCACTCTCATGGCTGTTCTACTTCATGGCGATAAAGAACGGAAAAGTTCCAGCGGTTATCGCGATAGACAAGACCAGCGTTGCCCTCGCGATATTCCTGTCCTGGATCGTCCTCGGGAGCAAGATGGACCTAAAAACAGCACTTGGAGCGCTCCTGATAGTTATCGGGGCAATTCTAGTGTCGCTGTGAGCCCAGTTCTTAGAGCTTAGAGGCTCTCCTCAGTATTGTGGTTCTGGTTCCCTCTGCCAACCCTCGCCCCTATTATACCCTCCGGGAGGAGGGAAATCTATAAATACCCGGAGGGAGGAGGGAAATGATACCAAGGGATTGTATTTCTGATGACAAAATAGGACTCTATCTTTTTGGCGCCTCCAGTATTTTGGGTGTGATACTTGCTTTCTTTTGGACGGATTTGGGTATAGGGACAATATTCGGGGGATGGTTTTTATCAGGGGCGGTATACTCCTACCGACAGTTAGGAACAGCTGAATGTGCGGTTGCTAGGGTGGCCAGAGAGGATGTAATTAACGATGCTATGAAGCTGGCGAAAGACGCCCGAAATGACTCCCTAATAGCTTGGACTATCGGTGGATTCGTTTTTATGTTCTTTGCCTATATCGGACTTGGAATATCGATGACACTGATGGGAATCGCAAACCTAACCAACTTCATAATAATGATCATTGCACACAGACGCTACAGCGAGCTGAGGAAAATGCTCATGATACTCCAGCTCAAGAAGAGTGACAAAGCAGAGATATCGATCAAGATCTAACCCTTCCATTTTTAAATCCTGAGAACTGGTAGTTCTCAACCCTTTATAAACCTTGAGAACTACCAGTTCTCAGGTGTCCCTATGGGGCTGGGCGATCTCATCTACATGAACCCATGGTGGGAGGGGAAAGAGGACTACCACGTGAGGCGCTGGAGAAAGCAGAAGCTCCACTGGCGACCAAAGTGGCTGGATAGGCTCTCGCTTAAGCCGTTCTCCCTCAACTTCGTCCTCGGCCCAAGGCAAGTGGGGAAAACCACAGGGGTAAAGCTCCTGATTCAAGAACTTCTGAAGGATAACCCGCCCGAGGCCGTTCTCTACGTCAACGTTGAGGTCTTACCTAGCCATCGCGAGCTTTTAAACCTCCTCCGCGAGTTCCAGGAGCTTACGGCAAAAGAAGGCATCAAAAGGGGATATATCTTTCTCGACGAGGTAACGTCCCTTGAAGGCTGGTGGCGCGGGGTTAAACCGCTCATTGACGCCGGCCTTCTGGAGAACGACGTGGTGACAGTTACCGGTTCAAGCTCCCTAAGGGTCAAGAGGGATATCGAACTCTTTCCAAGAAGGAAGGGAAGCGGAAAAACTATAGAGGTCATGCCGCTCTCATTTCCAGAGTACGTGGAAGTAATGGGGCTGGAGAGGCCAGAACTGCAGAGGGAAAAAGTTCTGAAGCTCTTCAAGGACTATCTGACTACCGGTGGATTCCCGGCGTCGATAAACGGCCTCCCGATGGAGGACCTCCTCGGGGCGTATATCGGAGAGATCGTCTGCTTTGGAAAGAGCCTTGAGATAGCTAAGGAAACCCTCGCGGCGGTGATAAAGAGCGCCCCCTCTGCGACGAGCTTCAGGGCTTTAGCTGGCATGACCTCCGGCTACTCCTACAAGGTGGTTCAGGACTACATCGAGTTCTTCACAGAGCTTTACATCCTCGGGATAGCCTACCTAAAGCAGGGTAACCAGGTGCTCTACAAGCGCGAGAAGAAGTTCTTCTTCCGCGACCCTCTCCTTGCAAGGCTTCTCTCGGTCTGGAGCGGGACGGAGCTGAGGGAAGATGCACTTTACGAATGGGTCGTTCAGGAACACCTTTACCGGCGTTTCGGGGAGGTTTACTACTACAGGAACTCCTACGAGGTCGATGCAGTTGCCGGGGACCTCAAGGTCGAGGTGAAGGCTGGAAAGGCCCACAGGAAGTACCCGAAAAACGTAAGGGTGCTGGAGAAGGAGGACGTGCCCTTCTTTCTCCTCGAACTCACTCCCCAACAACCTGCACTATAACGCGCCTGTGCCTCGGCCTCACGTCAAGCTCCACGAAGAAGATCTGCTGCCAGGTTCCCCTGATGAGCCTCCCGTCAACGACCGGGAAGCACTCGCTGGCCCCGAGGAGTGTAGCTCTAAGGTGGCTGTGGGCGTTGTCGTCTATTCTGTCGTGGAGGTAGCCGGCCCTCTTCGGGATAAGCTCCCTCAAGGCCCGCCTGAAGTCCTCGAGCAGACCGCTCTCGTGCTCTATTGTTACTATCGCTCCTGTGGCACCGGGCACAAATACGAGAACATGTCCGTTCTTCACCCCGGACTCCACAACGACCCGCTCAACTTCTGCGGTTATGTCAACGAGGTCAATCTCCCCATCGGTTGAGAACCTCAGCTCCCTCATGTAGATCATTCGACCACCCCCATGGCCTTGAGAATCCTCTCGACCTTCTCGACAACTTCCAAGGGATCCCTACCGAAGACGTACACGAGAGGCTCGACACCGTGGCCCCCCTCATCAATAACCGCGTCGTAGGTTCCGCCCTCGAAGGGACGCACTATCTCCCCAATCGCTTCATCCTCGCTCAGACCACCGGTTTTTACCCTCGCGAAAGAGAGGCCGGCGCGCTTTAAGGCCTCCTCCACGTCCGGACCGTAACGGATGTTCATAACGCTCCGGAGTTCATGGTTCAGTTTTGACAGCCTCAGGAGGATCCCCGCGGTGAAGCTGCTCGCCCCAAACTCCGGCGGAAGAGCGAAAATCCTCCCCTTGGCGGAGGTTATCCTCCCCGGAACAGCAACAACGTCCTCCTTTCCTGAGGGGGACAGTAGAGAATAGGCGAGGTTGCTCCGGACTTCGGGGATGAGGTCGGGAAAACCCTTCAGGCGGGAGAGGCGTGAGATTGCCCTGTTCATCTCGTCCAGTATCTCACCGCGTCCCCCCCTGCCGGAGAAGAGCGACCTGCAGGTCTCCTCGTTCACCCCGGAGT
>WAMH01000207.1 GCA_015522395.1 Thermococcus sp.
GGCGACAACTTCGACTTCGCCTACCTCAAGAAGCGCTCCGAGAAGCTCGGCGTTAAGTTCATCCTCGGAAGGGACGGGAGCGAGCCGAAAATCCAGCGCATGGGCGACCGCTTCGCCGTTGAAGTTAAGGGAAGGATTCACTTCGACCTCTACCCCGTTATAAGACACACCGTTAACCTGCCCACCTACACGCTGGAGGCCGTCTACGAGGCCATCTTTGGACAGCCGAAGGAGAAGGTCTATGCCGAGGAGATAGCGCAGGCCTGGGAGACGGGGGAGGGCTTAGAAAGGGTGGCGCGCTACTCGATGGAGGACGCGAAGGTTACCTACGAGCTGGGAAGGGAGTTCTTCCCGATGGAGGCCCAGCTCTCGCGTCTCGTCGGCCAGAGCTTCTGGGACGTCTCGCGCTCCAGCACCGGCAACCTCGTCGAGTGGTACCTCCTCCGGAAGGCCTACGAGAGGAACGAACTTGCCCCGAACAAGCCCTCCGGCAGGGAGCTTGAGAGGCGCCGCGGGGGCTACGCCGGTGGCTACGTCAAGGAGCCTGAGAAAGGGTTATGGGAGAACATAGCCTACCTGGATTTTAGGTGTCATCCTGCAGACACTAAAGTCATTGTCAAAGGGAAGGGCGTTGTAAACATCAGCGAAGTTAGGGAGGGGGACTACGTTCTCGGCATAGACGGCTGGCAGAGGGTTCAAAGGATCTGGGAGTACGATTACGAGGGTGAACTCGTAAATATAAACGGCCTTAGGTGCACCCCGAATCACAAGCTTCCGGTTGTTAGAAGAACTGAGAGGCAGACTGCGATAAGGGACAGCCTTGCAAAGTCTTTTCTCACGAAAAAAGTTAAAGGTAAGCTAATAACCACGCCTCTCTTTGAAAAAATCGGGAAGATTGAACGGGAGAACGTGCCGGAAGAGGAGATACTCAAAGGAGAACTCGCCGGAATAATCCTGGCTGAGGGTACGCTCTTGAGAAAGGATGTCGAGTACTTTGACTCTTCCAGAGGGAAGAAGAGGATATCACACCAGTACAGGATTGAAATAACAGTTGGGGCGCAGGAGAAAGACTTCCAGAGGAGGATCGTTTACATTTTCGAACGCCTCTTTGCCGTAACCCCAAGTGTTTACCGGAAAAAGAAGGCGAACGCAATAACATTCAAAGTTGCCAAAAAAGAGGTTTATCTTAGGGTTAGGGAAATTATGGATAGCATCGAGAACCTCCACGCTCCTTCCGTGCTAAGGGGCTTCTTTGAGGGGGATGGAAGCGTCAACAAGGTCCGGAAGACAGTGGTAGCGAATCAGGGCACCAATAACGAATGGAAAATTGAAGTAGTGTCAAAACTCCTCAACAAGCTGGGGATTCCGCATAGAAGGTACACATACGATTATACCGAAAGAGAAAAACCCGTGACAACACATATACTTGAGATAGCTGGCAGGGATGGCCTAATTCTCTTCCAGACTCTGGTTGGCTTCATAAGCGGAGAGAAAAACAGGGCTCTTAACGATGTTATTAGGGAAAGAGAAATGAACCGCCTTGAAGATAACACGTTTTATAAACTAACAGGGTTTGAAGCGACGACTGAGTATTACATGGGTAAAGTTTACGACCTAACCCTCGAAGGAACACCCTACTATTTTGCCAATGGCATTCTAACCCACAATTCACTATATCCTTCTATTATAATTTCCCACAACGTTTCACCGGACACTCTCAACCGCGAGGGCTGCAGGGAGTATGATGTAGCTCCAGAAGTCGGCCATAAGTTCTGCAAGGACTTCCCCGGCTTCATTCCAAGCCTTCTGGGGGACTTGCTTGAGGAGAGGCAGAAGGTAAAGAAGCGCATGAAGGCAACTATAGACCCGGTTGAAAAAAAGCTCCTCGATTACAGGCAGAGGGCCATTAAGATTTTAGCAAACAGCATTCTGCCCGATGAGTGGATTCCCCTGCTTATTGATGGAAGGCTCAAACTAACTAAAATCGGCGATTTTGTAGATGGCGTGATGAAGGGTAAAGAACCCCTGGAAAGCGATGGAACGGAGGTTCTCGAAGTTTCTGGAATAGAGACCGTTTCCTTTAATAGAAAAACCAAGATGACTGAGGTAAAGCCCGTTAAAGCTCTCATACGGCACCATTACCGTGGAAAGGTGTACAACATAAAACTCTCATCGGGAAGGAAAATTAGGGTTACCGAAGGGCACAGTCTGTTCACCTTCAGAAAGGGAGAACTTGTAGAGATTACTGGAGGAGAAATAAAACCCGATGACTTCATAGCGGTTCCAAGAAGGATTAACCTCCCAGAAAGGCACGAGAGGATAAACCTTGTGGAGGTTCTCCTCAGCCTTCCTGAAGAAGAGACTGCAGACATAGTTCTAACGATACCTGTCAAAGGGCGAAAGAACTTTTTCAAGGGAATGCTTAGAACCCTTCGCTGGATTTTCGGAGAAGAAAAAAGACCACGGACGGCCAGGAGATACCTTGAGCACCTCCAAAATCTTGGCTACATCAGGCTCAAGAAAATCGGCTACGAGGTTCTTGATGAGGAAGCCCTGAGGAACTACAGAAGGCTTTACGAGGTTCTCGCCGAGAAGGTACGGTATAACGGGAACAAGAGAGAATACCTTGTGCACTTCAACGACCTGAGAGGCGAGATAGAGTTCATGCCCGAAGAAGAGCTTAAGGCATGGAAGATTGGAACCCTCAACGGCTTCAGGATGGGACCTCTCATTGAAGTCAACGAAGACCTTGCAAAACTCCTTGGCTACTACGTCAGTGAAGGCCATGCAAGAAAGCAGAAAAACCAAAAGAACGGATGGAGCTATTCGGTCAAGCTTTACAACAACGACCAGAGGGTTCTCGACGATATGGAAATGCTCGCCTCGAAATTCTTCTGGAAGGTGAGACGCGGAAAGAACTACGTCGAGATACCAAGGAAAATGGCCTACGTGCTCTTTGAGAGCCTTTGCGGCACTCTGGCCGAGAACAAACGTGTGCCTGAGGTTTTATTCACCTCTCCCGAGAGCGTGCGCTGGGCCTTCCTTGAGGGCTACTTCATAGGGGACGGCGACCTCCACCCGAGCAAGAGGGTAAGGTTCTCCACGAAGAGCGAGGAACTGGTAAACGGCCTGGTTATTCTTCTTAACTCCCTTGGAGTTTCTGCCATTAAGATAAGGTTTGACAGTGGGGTTTATAGGGTTCTCGTCAATGAGGAGCTTCCATTCCTTGGAAACAGGAAGAGAAAGAATGCCTACTACTCCCACGTGATTCCGAGAGAAATATTGGAGGATGTCTTTGGAAAACGGTTCCAGAAGAACATGAGTCCCGAGAAGCTCAGGGAGAAAGTTGAGAAGGGCGAGCTTGACGCGGAAAAAGCTAAGAGACTTTCCTGGCTCCTTGAGGGGGATATCGTGCTTGATAGGGTTGAGGTCGTTGCTGTCGAAGACTACGAGGGCTACGTCTACGACCTGAGCGTTGAGGAGAACGAGAACTTTTTGGCTGGATTCGGAATGCTGTACGCTCACAACAGCTACTACGGCTACTACGGCTACGCAAAGGCCCGCTGGTACTGCAAGGAGTGCGCCGAGAGCGTTACCGCCTGGGGCAGGCAGTACATTGAGATGACAATGAGGGAAATAAAGGAGAAGTTCGGCTTTAAAGTGCTCTACGCGGACACCGATGGATTTTTTGCGACAATCCCTGGAGCAGACGCCGAAACTGTCAAAAAGAAGGCGAAGGAGTTCCTTGACTATATCAACCCCAAGCTGCCCGGTCTCCTTGAACTCGAGTATGAGGGCTTCTATGTCAGGGGCTTCTTCGTGACCAAGAAGAAGTACGCGGTGATAGACGAGGATGGCAAGATAACGACGCGCGGGCTTGAGATCGTCCGGCGCGACTGGAGCGAGATAGCAAAGGAGACCCAGGCGAGGGTTCTTGAGGCCATACTGAGGCACGGTGACGTTGAAGAAGCCGTGAGGATTGTCAAGGAAGTGACGGAAAAGCTGAGCAAGTATGAGGTTCCGCCAGAGAAGCTCGTCATCCACGAGCAGATAACCAGGGAGCTGAAGGACTACAAGGCGACAGGCCCGCACGTGGCGATAGCGAAGCGCCTCGCCGCGAAGGGGGTTAAAATCCGTCCGGGGACGGTTATCAGCTACATCGTCCTGAAAGGGTCGGGCAGGATAGGGGACAGGGCCATCCCATTCGACGAGTTCGATCCAACCAAGCACAGGTACGATGCGGAATACTACATCGAGAACCAGGTTCTTCCAGCGGTGGAGAGGATCCTGAAAGCCTTCGGTTACAAGAAGGAGGACCTGCGCTACCAGAAGACGCGGCAGGTCGGACTGGGGGCGTGGCTGCAACCGAAGGGAAAGAATTGAAGGCCAAGCTCCTTTTAGCTATCTCTTTTTATCCTCCCCAGAACCTCCAAAATCCCCTCGACACTCGGCACCTCGAAGCCCCTCTCGCCCACTCTCCTAACTCCTTCCGCTTCCGGATTTATCCAGACGGCCCACATGCCGGCCCTTAAAGCTCCTTCAAAGTCTTCAGACTTCGTGTCGCCAATGTGTATGGCCTCCCCAGGTCTCACGTTGAAAGTTTTCAGCGGCTTCTTGAACATTTCCTTCATTGGCTTGAACGCTTTAACCTCGTCCGCGAAGAAAGTCCTGTCAATGTATTCCATCAGCCCAAACCTTTCGAGCAGAAGCCTCGTGTAGGAACCGGGCCAGAACATCACGTTGCCCGTGACGGTGACCTTCAAGCCCCTCCGCTTAACATCTCTCAAAGCCTCCTTCGCCCCTGGTAGGACTATCTCGTCCCCAACCCTTAGAACTGCCCTTGCCGCAGCTCTCTTGACGAATTCGACGTTGATTCCAAGAAGCTCTGCCAGAAGCTCTTGGCTCTCTTCCAAGGCCCTCTCCGGATTTCCTACCCCCTTGGAGCGCATCCCTTTTATCCTCTCCCGTGTGAGGGTAACTCCCCTTGCTGTTTCTTTCTCCTCGATTCCTGTTACCTCCCCAAGGCCCTTTGAGAGGGAGGAGAGCATGGCCCCTATGTCGAGGAGCGTGTTCCAGACGTCAAATGAAACCAGCTTCACCCTCATCTCTCCCACCCCACGAGGTGCTGGAGGGGTTCCATAAGCTCTGCTTCCCTCAGGACGGCCTTCAGGTTTCTGAAGCGGGAGCGCATGACGAACAGCTCGTAGAAGCCCTCAAGGTTCCCCCAGTGTCCGTAGGCTGAAAGCGCTAAGTACATGACCTCCTTCGGCTTGAGCTTCCTCCCGAGGCTCTCGTTGAGTGCCCTCAATCCAGGCTTTATCTTCTCAAGGAGGCCTTCCCTACCTATGAGGTGGAGCATCAGGTCTTCGACCGTCGGCTTCTTCCACTCCACCGCTTCGTCCTCGAAGGGGAGGCCGATTATGAGCGGAACCACCTCGGTTTCACCGACGCGGTAGCCGAATTCCGTCCTCTCGTGCCGGAATCTGGAGAGCTTTCCGGTTATCGAGGCAAGGGCGCTTTCTCTGTCCTCGTCAATGTCCACCGCCGCCCCTATCATATCCACCGCGAAGTTAAAGACCTCTATCGCCCTCAGGAAGTTCCCGAGGTTTCTGATAACTCCAGAGTTCCCCTCGCTCGGGATCACAGCTAAGTAGTGGCCGTCGCTTTTCCGCTTTAGGAGGTCGAAGTTGTTGCGCTCGAAGACCCGCTCTATGAACCTCAACTCCCCCGGGGCTTTTCTGCTCTCCCTGAACTCGAAGAGCTTTTTGAAGACCGCCTTGAAGAACTTTGCATCGGTTTTCCCCTCCACGAAGAGAACGCTCGTCCTCGCTTCCTCGCCCGAGAAGCCGCCGCGGACGTCGAAGTCGAGGTACTTCCTCAGCTCATAGACTTCCCTGAGCGTGAGGGTCTTTCCGGTGTCGGAATAAACCAGGGTGTTCTCCCCGCCCTTTCGGAACCTCCGGGCGATTAAATCAATCAGCTCGAGGCTCGCGGTTACAACCGTCTCGTTCCCTTTGAGCGAGTCGGCGAAATTCAAAAGCTCATCACGATTCTTTCGGTATTCTGGAAAGAGAACGGAGTTCTCGTCGGCGAACTCCTCCCATCTGCTTCCGGTTATAATCCTCATTCACCTCACCATATCAACGGTTATCGCCCCGACAACGGCGAAGGTGCTTATCAGAACGGTCTCGTTGAGGTACTGAACTGGACTGAAGTGGGCTATGTAGTTGATTCCGAAAATGTATATCAGGAATGCTGAGACCGCGTAGGAGATGAAGGCAACCGTTACGAGCCGCTTGGGGATATGAAAGATTTCCTCGCGCTTCAGGTTTCCGAGGTTGGCCTTGGTAAGAAAGAGATAGGCCAAAGCCAAGGTCATCAGGAATATCGCGAGCGAACGCTCTAGGGATATGTCCTTGGCGACGTCCCAGACCTCACCCGTGAAGAGAAAGGGCAGGGCAAAGGTTATAGCACCTACCGTCTCCTGCGCTATGTCGTCCCAGCCGAGAGAGTCGGGCTTTTCCTTCTCCCTCAGATCCCGCTGAATCTCCGCGAGGTCACTCTTTATCTCCTTCAGGGTCTCGGTCATGGCCTTCATCTCTTCACCGCGCTCAGGTTCGGGGTTCATCATCCCTTCAGTATTGGATTCACTCATCATAGCCTTTCAATCTTCCCGGGAAAAGTTATAAAGGTTGAGTCAAAGCTTTCCTAGGTGAAGAGAGATGAGGAGGGCCTTCCTGATTCTCGTTCTTCTGTCGACTCTCGGCCTACTTCTGGCTCCCTACTCCTCCGCGGCCCAGATCAACTCCACAAACACCGTCATAGTCCTGCCCACCCTGAAGGTCGTGGACGGGGTTCCGCTCCACATAGGTGAGGACGCCATAAGCGGCTCCCGGCTGGGGGCTTTCCTCGTTCTCCAGGGAATAACGGCCGGCGAGTACAGCACAACAGTCCACGTGCCCGTTGAGTACCACAGCGTCGTCATAGAAGACATGGACCAGTTCTACAGGCTAACCCCCAGAGACATGCCCGACGTGGGGATAAACGTGAGCGATGAACCCGTCGGAAAGGCCGTTGTTGTGGCCGTCAACTTCTCAAGGGTGGAGTTTAACATCACCGCGGGGGCGGCGCAGTTCGACGATGGAAGCGTCGAGATAATCTTCAACGAGAACACAACACCGCTGGAGATACGGGGGAACTACAAGGTGGTATACACGACGGTCAACGGAAGGGACACGATGTACCTCTACACCACAAACGAGACGCTTTCGGAGTCGAAATCCCTGGGCGAGAGCATAGCCGTCGGTGGATGGAAGCTGGAGTTCCTCGACATAAACCTTGACGTCTCCCAGATGCTCGTCATGATAACCTATCCCAACGGCATCTCCAAGCAGAAGCCGATGACGGAGGGCAAGTACTACCTGATGTACCAAGACCCCCAGGGGAACGTCGACTTCGAGGAGTATGATTCCTACCCAACCGAGAGGGTTGACGAACTGCTCAAAGAAGGCTCCAGGAGCGTATTCGTTTTCGTGCCGACGGATCTCTTCGTTGGCATCAACAACGCCCAGATGGTCACCTTCAACTACTGGTACTACCAGAAAGCCAGGGAGTATCAGGACGGCGACGTCTACAAGGGGCAGTGGGTCTGGAACATTGAGCCCGAGAAGAACCTCTACATCCTCTACCTCCACGTCAACGCGAGCGCCGGCTTTCCGGAGGTTCTGATAAAACCTGGAAAAGCGCTGAGTCTGCCGATGAACTGGAACCTCAGCATAGAGCCGATCTTCCGCTGGGAGAAGGGCAAACTGGAAGGGATCGATGGCTACCGCTTCGTCCGCAGGGTTGTTCTAGCAAAGAAGGCCACGATAACGGCCCCGAAGGTCGAGGTAACCGAGGATGTAAATTCCTTGATAATCAATGACACGGCGCTCACAGCCATACCCGCGGACAAAAACGTCATCATAGTCGGCGGCTGGGTGAGCAACCGGGCGTGGAAGGTTCTCGAGGAGACCTACGGGAGCTCTACCGTCGATGCAATCAAAAGGGAAATAGAAGAGAAGGGGTACGTCGTCAAGGTTCTCCCGAACCCGTACAACCCGGAGTACAAGGTTATAATCCTAGCTGGAAAGACGTACAGGCAGACGAGAGAAGCAGTAGACGAGTTCATGGAGAAGTTCTGATTTAAGCCCATTTCTTTATCCGCTTGTTTTAGCACTCAATCCTGAGCCCATGGATTTTATCGGGAAACAATGTGAAGTCGGGTTGAAAAGACTTTCGGTTAACGTTTTTAAGCCGGGGTCTGAACCTAGGCCGGGTGAGAGGGATGGTAGTCAAGGATTGTCCCGAGTGTCACGGCACCGGAAAGGTCAAGGTTGGCGAGAAGGAGTGCCCCGTCTGCGGGGGCTGGGGATACGTTCCCGCTGATTTCAAGGTTGGAGACAAGCTGAAGGGCTACAGGAACCTCGACTATCTCGGCGTTGAGGACGAGGTCGATGAGATACCCTGTCCCGAGTGTCACGGGAAGGGGACGGTTCCGGTTTACGACACCTGCCCGGTCTGCGGCGGAACGGGTAAGGTTCTGGCCTGCGACATCTGCGGAAGGGTGAAAGGCCCCTGGGAGCCGGGCATGGAAACCACGTGGGTCTGTCCGGAC
>WAMH01000208.1 GCA_015522395.1 Thermococcus sp.
ACACCTTCACCAAGCCCGCGCCGAAATACAGGAGGGGGCTGAGCGACCGCGATATTCTCAGATTAGCATCGAAGGGGATAGGAACGAGGGGCGTTCCAGCTCGCTTAATCCGCGAGATGGCGGAGTGGATAAAGCTTAACGAGCAGGTCGGCAAGACCTTCGAGGACGCTAAGAAGCTCGAGGAGAGAATTGCCAGGGAGATACTGAGGGAAGCGGACGTGATCCTTACCACCAACTCCTCAGCGGGCCTCGAGGTTGTTGATTACGTTTCCTACGATGTCACCGTTATAGACGAAGCGACCCAGGCAACCATACCGAGCGTTCTCATCCCGATAAACAGGGCCAAACGCTTCGTCTTAGCTGGGGACCACAAACAGCTTCCCCCGACGATACTGAGCGAGAATGCTAAAGAGCTGAGCAAAACGCTCTTTGAGGCCCTCATCGAGCGCTATCCAAACAAGAGCGCCATGCTCACCGTCCAGTACAGGATGAACGAACGCCTCATGGAGTTCCCTAGCAGGGAGTTCTACGGCGGAAGGGTCATGGCGGATGAGAGAGTGAGGAAGGTAACGCTGGCGGACCTTGGGGTGGAAGCGTCGGTTTCTGAGGATGTATGGAAAGAAATCCTCATTCCCGAAAACGTGCTCGTTTTCATCGATACTGCCGGAAGGGAAGACCGCTTCGAGAGACAGAGGCGCGGGAGCGAGAGCCGTGAGAACCCCCTTGAGGCGAAGCTGGTTAAGGAAACCGTTGAGCGGCTCCTCGGGATGGGCGTTAGGCCGGAGTGGATGGGTGTTATCACCCCCTACGACGACCAGAGGGATTTAATAAGCTCGCTCCTCCCCGAGGAGGTTGAGGTGAAGACGGTAGATGGCTACCAGGGCAGGGAGAAGGAGGTTATCATCCTTTCCTTCGCGCGCTCCAATGAGAGGGGCGAGATAGGCTTCCTGAGGGATCTGAGGCGCCTAAACGTCTCGCTGACGAGGGCAAAGAGGAAGCTGATTTTAATAGGTGATTCCTCGACCTTAAGCGTTCACCCGACTTATAAGAGGCTGGTTGAGTTCGTGAGAGAAAGGGAGACAATGGTTGATGTCAACAAGCTGGAGGGGTAAAGCGTGTTCCTCTACACTAAAAACTTCGAAGAGCAGAAGGAAAAGGCGATGGTCGGCCTGAGAAAGGCCTTAGAGGAGGATAAGGTTGACCACGACATAATCCCCCTGCTTGAGAAGATCAACGCCCTTGATAATTACTTCACCACAAGCTCATGCTCCGGCAGGGTCTCGGTCATGGAGATGCCGTATTTCGGCGATAAGCTCAATTCGGCCTGGCTCGGCAAGTGGCATCGCGAGGTCACCGTCGAGGAAGTTCTTGGAGCCATCGGAAAACACAAAACCGGCCAGCTGTGGTTCTTAGTAAGGAGTCCGATTCTCCACGTCGCCGCGAGGACGATGGAGGATGCGGTAAAGCTACTCAACCTCTCCATAGGGCTCGGCTTCAAGTACTCCAACATAAAGAGCGTGAGCCACAAGAAGCTCCTCGTCGAGATCCGTTCAACGGAAAGGATGGACGTACCGCTCGGCGAGGGCGGGGAACTCTGGGCAGGCGAGGAATACATCGAGAGGATCGTGAACCTTGCTAATGCGCAGGTGAGGCGCTTCAAAGGAAAGCTAAAGAGGCTGGAGGAAGAGATAGAAAGGCTTTGAAGGGCATCAAATCTCCAGCGGGAACTTCACGTAATCCAGTACACTTCCACGGCTCTTCTTTATCTCGACGTGCTCGACGAGTTCCTTGAACTCCCCGCCGGCAAGGCCGTCGGCTATTATCGCGCTCCCCTGGGCGGCCTCCTTTGCCATACCCTCAAGGCCCCTCTGCCTGATCACCGGTAGCTTAAAGTGCTCCTCGAAGAGATCTTCGACGTCCTTTCTAAGCTCGTCTATGCGCATAAGCCTCCCTGAGAGGATTATCTCCTTTGCGTCCCTGACAACGGCCAGTTCACTCGCAACGGCCTTTAGGAAACCGTCCTTCATGGCTTCCCAGGCCTTGGCGAAGGGTTCTTCGTCGAGCCTCCTGGCGAATTCCTCAGGTGGGGGGATCTCATTGGCTGCTATAACCGTTGCACCGCCCCAGAACAGGTGCCACTTCTTGACGCTTCCGAGGAGATAGGCAACCTCGCCATCAAGGGCGCCGCTGTTCACGTAGGCAGGGCCGGGAAAAACAGTTCCGCCGATTCCATCGACTATCTTTCCGCTCTCAACTGCCCCCGCGTAGTTGTACCCGAAGCCCACCTCAAGGAGGACGAAGGAAACATCGCCGTAGTCAATTCCAAGCCTTTTGGTCTGGTCGTAGATTCCGAGGACGGTTATCGCCATCTTGTCCGCGGTCCCCATGTCGATCCTGTTGTACTTCCTCCACTCCGGGACGGTGGGGAGGTGAATGACGCCGGGTATGAACCAGACGTTCATTCCCTTCTCGGCCACTCCGATACCATCTTTTGGAGGCCTATGAGAACAGGTATCTCCTTTAGCTCGCTAAAGGAGATACCTG
>WAMH01000209.1 GCA_015522395.1 Thermococcus sp.
ATCTGGGTGTTGTCCTCGATTCCCAGGCCCCTTATGTCGAGGACCTCGAACTCGTTGGCCTCGAGGAACTCCCTCTCCCGCTGGTTTATCTCGTCGGTGTAGGGGGTTATTACGAGAATCGACTGGGCGTCGAGTATCTTGAGGGCCTCAACCACGGCCGTGCTCGTGCTCACTACGGGAACGTTTACCTCGCTTTCGATCTTCGCCTCAAGCTCCTTCTCGTAGTCCTTTCCACCGATGAAAGAGCCGCTGGTGCAGCCGTAGAGTATCTCCTCGACGCCGGCATCCTTGAGGAGCTTCGCGGCCTCGACCGCTAAAGCGTTCATCTTAACCAGCTCATCCTCGTTGACGTTCCTGAGCGGAACCCGGGCAGTGTGGAGCGAAACACCCTCCGGGAGGAACGTATGAAGCTCCATCTCCATGGTGGTGTTCGATGAGGGGACTATAAGACCGAGCCTTCCGCGCCATCCGTACATGCTTTCACCTCCCCTGTGTTACTCACGGTTTCTCTTAAACCTTTCCGCCCCTAAACGTTTTTATCCTCTCAGTCCAACCCCAACCGGTGGGAGAATGATAGAGTTCGTCATACTGCTGGGCGTCATAGGCGGCTGGGTAGTGGTGGTCTCGACGCTCTTCCTGATGCTTGCGCTGGGCCAGATCTGGGGCCTGATCGGGGTCTTCATAGCCGTGGGGTTCATACTGGTCAACCAGTCCCTTAAGAGGAAATACATGCGGACGATAGTGGACGCCACCCCGAAGGCCAAGGCGATAGCTGCGCACATCTTCGAGATGAACGAGCTCATTCTGCTTTCCTCATACGTAGTCTCCCTGCTGCTTTACGCTGGAATACAGAAGTACGTTGAGATAGTCATAAAGTTCCCACATGCGCTGGGGTGATGGCATGTTCAACGTCGTTATTGTGAGGTACGGTGAGATAGGAACTAAGGCGAGGCAGACTAGGAGATGGTTCGAGAACATACTCATGAACAACATCCGCGAAGCTTTAGTTAGCGAGGGGATTGAGTTTAAAAAGGTCGAGGCCAAGCACGGCCGCGTTCTGGTGAGGACGAACAGGGCAAAGGAGGCCGTCGAAGTCCTCCAGAGGGTTTTCGGCATCGTCTCGCTCTCGCCTGCGATGGAAGTCGATGCTGAGATGGAGAAGATAAACAGGACCGCGCTCAAGCTCTTCCGAAAGAAGAAGCGCGAGCTGGGCATTGAGAGGCCCAAGTTCAGGGTCACCGCGAGGAGGATCACCAAGGAGTTCCCGCTCAAGAGTCCGGAGGTACAGGCGAAGGTTGGAGAGTACATCCTGGAGAACGAGGAGAGCGAGGTTGACCTTCACGACTACGAGGTCGAGGTTGGAGTGGAGCTTATGGAGGGTAAAGCCTACGTCTTCGTGGACAAGGTTAAGGCCTGGGGGGGCCTGCCGATAGGAACGCAGGGCAAGGTTGTCGCGCTGCTCAGCGGCGGTATAGATTCACCTGTGGCGGCTTTCCTAATGATGAAGCGCGGCGTTGAGGTCATCCCCGTGCACATCTACGTGGGCGAGAAGACCCTTGAGAAGGTCAGGAAGATATGGAACCAGCTCAAGAAGTACGGCTACGGCGGAAAGGGCGAGCTTATAGTGGTCAAGCCTAAGGATCGCGAGAAGATAATCCAGAAGCTCAGAGAGATGAAGAAGGACAAGTACACCTGCGTCCTCTGCAAGTTCAACATGGTGCGGAGCGCCGACAAGGTCGCGAGGGATTTCGGTGCCAAGGGTATAGTCATGGGCGACTCACTCGGCCAGGTCGCCAGTCAGACGCTCGAGAACATGTACATTGTCAGTCAGGCGAGCGATTTACCCATATACCGCCCGCTAATTGGAATGGACAAGGAGGAGATAGTGGAGATAGCCAAGAAAATAGGAACCTTCAAGCTTTCCACCCTTCCGGAGGATGAGGTGGATTTCATACCGAGGCACCCCATAATACGCGGCTCATGGGAGGAGTTCAGGAAGCTCTACCGAGCGGTTGTTGGGGAAGATCCTAGAGGTAGATGAGGTGTGGGAGGATGGATCTTCGAGAGGCATGGCCCTACGTTTCAGTCTTTCTTCCGGTCATCTTCCTCTTGGGACTTGTGGTGGTTCTGTCCAGGAACCCCTGGTTCTCATTCACGAACAACGCCCTCAGCGACATGGGTTCGCTCAAAAACCCTGAGAGGTGGTACTTCAACGGCTTTCTGATGGTCTTCGCGGTCATAGGCTTCATCGCGGCCTTTGGTGCCCTCAAAAGTGGGCTGAGCTACCTCATGCCCATAGCAATGGTCTTCCTCTTCCTAGTGGGCGTTTTCCCTGAGGAGTTGCCCTATCATGCACCCTCCGCGGTTCTCTTCTACGTCCTCGCGCTGGCGGACATAGCCCTCATCGGGGTTAAGCTCGGCCGCTCCAGGGCTTTCGTCGGATACCTCTGGTCTATAGCAGCGGTCTTAACGTTCCTCCTGATGCTCTACCTCATCAGGGCGCGGGTCTTCAGGGGGCTCGCCGTTCCAGAGATGATTGGAGCCGTGACGATACTGGGGTGGTTTGTTTACATCGGACTCATAGGGAGCAGGGACGTGCTCTGTGGGATCCCAGGGTGAGCTTAGAAGCACAACCCCTTTAAACCCAGCCGAGAACCTGTCCCGATGAATATGAAAAGACTCCAGCTGGCCACCTACCTCCTCGCGATTGACGGCATCCTTTTGCTCTACTATGCCTACGCCTGGTCTTCAACGGTTTACCTTTCCTTCGCACTACTCACCCTTATTCTGGCCTACGGTGTCGGAAGGGAGAACAGGGCGGCGATAAAGGTTGCCCTTATATATGCCGGGGCGGAGTTCTTCTTTGGCCTGCTCTTCCTCATAGCGGGAAGCATCTACTCGGCGGTGGACGCGGCGATAAGCTTCTTCATCATCCACGACATCCTCGGCTACATCCAGGACGTCTACCGGGAGGAGAAGGGTGAAGAAGGGGAAACCGACACGGGCAAAGACGGGAGAGGTGCAAAAAGCGAGAAACCTGAGTGATCAGGCGCACCTCTCCCTGTACTCGGAGCTTATCTCCTGTTTCTTTTCCTCGGGCTTCTTGAGGATTATCCTGGCATCGACAACCACTGCACCTTCCCCTTCGTTGTAGACGAAGACGGGGTTGAGGTCCATCTCCTTGATATAGTCCCTGAGCTCGTCAACGAGCTGACTGACCTTGAGGAGGAGCTGAACGATTGCCTCTATGTCCGCTGGTTCTTCACCGCGTGCTCCAGCCAGAATCGGGTAGCTCTTTATCTCGGTTATCATCTTCCTGGCGTCGCGCTCGGTTATGGGTATTATGCGGAAGGTGACGTCCTTGAGGACCTCGACGAAGATCCCGCCGAGGCCGAACATGAGCGCGTGGCCGAACTGCGGGTCTTCTGTGACGCCGATTATTATCTCCCTGCCGGGTTTGAGCATCGGGGCAACCAGAACGCCGAGGATTTCTGCATCTGGCCTGTATCTGCGCGCGTTCTCGTGGATCTCCTCCCATTTTTCCTTGAGCTCCTCCGGGGTCTTTATGTTTAGCAGAACAACCTTGGCGTCGCTCTTGTGGAGAATCTGCGGCGACATCAGCTTGAGTGCAACGGGGTAACCTATCTCCTCTGCGTACTTCAGAGCCTCGTCGAGGGTCTTTGCAAGCTTCTCATTGGGAACGGGAAGGCCGTAGGCCTTCAGCACCTGCTTGGCCTCGTACTCAACCATAGCGGTCCTGCCCTGGGACAGGACGGACTCAATAACTCTAAGGGCTTCCTCCTTCATACTATCACCACCTCAATCCTTCCTGCGGAGATATTCCGCATATCTAACGAGGCCCGCCATAGCCCTAACTCCCCTCTCGGGGGTTGGATAAACCGGAACTCCCTTTTCCTCAAGCATTCTGGCGTACCGGCCGGTTTTCCTGCCCCCCATGGCGACCGCTATGATGGGCTTGTCGCTCTTCCTCTGGTATTCAGCCAAGATGTCGATCACCTTCTCCTCCTCCAGGAGCGGCACCTGGAAGAGAACTATCACTACTATCGCGTCGACGTTGGGGTCGTTAACGAAGCCTTCAAGGGCTATTCTGTAGCGTTCGGCATCGGTGTCGCCAACCACGTCCGTCGGGTTGCCGACGACTGCGTGCGGCGGAAACCTCCCCTTCAGGAACTCCCTGGTTTCCTCGCTCAGCTCTGCCATCCTGAGGCCGAATTTGGCAACGGCATCGCTTGCCATGACCCCAGCACCGCCGCCGTCGGTGATTATGCCTATCCTGTCGCCCTTGGGAAGCTTGTACTTAAGCTCGGCAAAGGCCTTCGCCAGGTCGAACATGTGCTCAAAGTCCTCGGCGCGGATTATTCCGGTCTGCTTGAAGACTGCATCGTATATCGTGTCCTGGCCGGCAAGTGAACCCGTATGACTCGAGGCGGCCTTTGCACCGTACTCCGTTCTGCCGCTCTTCAGGGCGATGACCGGTTTGACCCTGGTTATCCTCTTGGCGCTCTCGATGAACTTCCTTCCGTCCTTAACGCCCTCGATGTAGAAGGTGAGGACGTTTATCTCGTCATCGTGGAGAAAGTAGTCCATCAAATCGGCGTCGTCGACGTCTATCTTGTTCCCGTAGCTGACCATCTTTCCTATTCCGATTTCAGCCATTGCCGCCCAGTCGAGCATGGCAGCGGCAAAGGCACCGCTCTGGCTGACGAAGGCAATCGGCCCACTCTTTGGCCGGTCCATCTTGTCCTCGGGCAGGAAAACCGTATCAACGCCCGTATCCGGCACGTAAACGCCGACGCAGTTCGGACCTATGACGCGTATTCCGTTGACCTTCGCTACCTCGTAGATCTCGCGCTCGAGCTTCTTGCCCTCTTCCCCGAGCTCGCCGAAGCCGCCGGTGATGATGATAACGGCTTTTATGCCCTTCTCCGCGATGTCCTTCATCGTCGCCGGGACGAACTTGGCGGGTATCGAGATAACCGCCAGATCGGTGTCATCGGGGAGCTCCTTAACCGTCTTGTAGACCCTGTAACCCTCGATCTCGTCAAGCTTCGGGTTCACGGGGTAGATGTTACCCTTGAAGATCCCGCGCTCCTTGTTGGTTTTGAAGTTCTCAAAGATGACGTTTCCAACCTTGCCCTTCTTGTCGGTTGCACCGATGATGGCAACCGCCCTAGGGTCAAAGAAGGGTTTCATTTCCTCAACTATCCTGTCCGTCATCGTTATCCCTCCTGAGAAACTGCTCCTCGTTTAAATCTCGATGGAAATGTATAAAAGTGTTGCGTTACGCAAAAACAGGGCCCCGATGAACGTAAAAACTCAACGATGGATTTTTCTCAAGAAAAGAACACCGCTAAGTGCATCGGAGAGGCTCTCAACCTCGAGGGCCATGGTGACGGGGGGGAGCTTTGGGAAGACCTCCTCCCAGGGCACCGTACCTTTCCCCGGCGGGAGGTGTTCGTCGACTTTTCCCGAGTTGTCGTGGAGGTGAACGTGAACTATCCTGTCACCGAGGAGCCTGAGAAAGCCGTCAAACTCACGGGTTGTCGTGTTGAGGTGCCCTACGTCAAAGGTGACGCCGATTTCAATCCCGTCGATTATCTCGGCCAGCCGCTCCGGGGTTCGGGCGTCCAGAATGGGAAAGCTAGGCATGTTTTCCACGCCCACCTTGATCCCGTACTCCTTGCCCCAGCGGGCTATTCTCCAAAGGGCCTCCCTGTGGATCCCGAGGTATCTCCCCCTGTTCCTGATGCTCACGGGCGAGCAGTGTCCGGGATGGATCGTAACAACCATTGCATCGAGCTCGGCCGAGAGCTCCAGGGTTTCGCGGATTATCTCCAGGGAGGCCTCTCTTATGCGGTCGTTGAAGGAGGCTATGTTAACGTCGCTGAATGGCGCATGAACGGTCACGGGAAGGTTGAACGACCCTGTGGCTTCCTTAAAAACGCCGATGGTCTCATGGGTTAGAAAATGCGGCCACTCACTAACCAGTTCAACGAAGTCAAAGCCGAGCTCAACAGCCCTTCCCAACCAGTCCTCGAACCCATCAAGGGTTGCTCCACCGTAGGCAGTCATGGAGAGCCCCATCATGGCCTTCACCTGTAAGCAATGCGATATGAATCACGGGGAGGACGTTAATAAGGGTTGCCTCTGGAGGGCGAAAAGTAAATAAGCCCGCCGAAGAAGCAATGTACGGGGAGGGACTTCAATGGAGGAATGGGACGAAGTTGAGGTTCCCGATAACGTGAAGGACATATTCGTCGAGATGAAGAACACCGCCGAGCTCATGGTCGATCTGGCCTACTCAGCGGTTCTCTTCCGGGAGAAGGAAATGGCCGAGGAGGTTCTGGAGCTTGAGGAGTACCTTGACCTGCTCAACTACAACCTGACGGTCAGGGCGGTTCTCTCGGCGAGAAACATCAGGGACGCGGAGAGGATAACATCGATACTTCAGATGGGCCGCTCGATAGACGAGATATCCAATGCCGCCGCTGATCTTGCCAAAATGGTCATCGAGGAGAAGCTCCATCCACTGATCAATGAAGTTATACTGGAAAGCGAAGAAACAATAGGAAAGGCCATCGTCTCTCCGGAGTCGGTCCTCGTTGGCAGAACGCTTGAGGAACTGGACCTTCCCACCAACACCGGTGTCTGGGTGATAGCAATAAGGCGTGGAAAGCGCTGGATTTTCGACCCGGATGAAGACACGAAGCTGATGCCGGGCGACATAATCATCGGGAGGGGCACGAGGACGGCCCTCGACTACCTCAAAGAGCTCGCCAGGGGCGTCATAAAGGTGATGCCAAATGGATGAGTTTGACGAGATTCGGAGCTGTCTCGTCGAGATGAAGGATCTCTCCGCGCTCATGATTGACCTCGCATTTTCCTCCGTCATGTACAACAGCGACGAAATAGCCGAGGAAGTTTATCTCTTGGAGGAGCGTATGGACGACCTGACCTTAAAAGTCAAGAAGCTCGCCCTCCGCGCGGCGAAGAAGGAGGAAGACCCCGAGAGCTTACTCAGCATCATGGACATGGCCGACATAAACGAGCGCATAAGCGACGCCGCCTACGGCATAGCGGACATAATCCTGCGCGACATCGAGCCGCATCCGATAATCAGGGAGATAATGGAGGACACCGAGGAGGAGCTTGGCAGGGTGATTGTCCACAAAGGCTCCATCCTCCACGGAAAGACCCTGAAGCAGCTCAAGCTCCCGAGCAAAATCGGCACGAGGATCCTGGCGATAAAGAGGGGGAGCAGGTATATCTACAACCCCGGAAAGGACGACGAAATACGCGAGGGGGATGTTCTCATAGCGGTTGGCTCCGATTTGGACAAGCTCAGAAAGCTCGCCGGCGAGGAGGTCGAGGAGGACTGACCACTTCAGAGGCAAAACCTTTTTATTCTTTGAAGTTGTTCCAATAACATGGTCAACAGAAGGGAACTCCTCCTCACAATTTTCACAGTCTTGTTAGTCTCGGTTTATTCAGCGTATCAGCTTCATCTCAACACCATCCCTCAGCAAGGCCCTTCGAGGGAAGCCACCCTTCACAACGCGACGTTCATAATAAACTCCAGCAGGCTGTCCAGCATTATGGGCAGAAGCATTCCAGTTGCATATTATATCGGTGAGAGCAGGGGTGATTTAAACATTTACTTGGAGTACAGAGCATCTGGCTCCCGAAACGTCTTCTGCAACGAGGTTGACATTGGAGGCAGATTTTACATCGGTGTTTTTCCCTCAAACAAGTCAGTTGCGGTATCCGAGGTTCTCGTACTCCTTGACAACGAAAGTCCAATTGAGGTGGACAACCTGTTCCCCAGGCTTTTGGGGGTGATGCATTACACAACTCCAGAGGGCTTTGTCGTTGACTTGGCTTATCTTCCAAACTACACGCTTCGGCAGGCTATGAAGGTAAAGGCCGCAAAGCCTATGTGGGGAGTTCCGCTGGAGGTTGACCCTTACGCGGCCATGACGATCTGGATCAGCAACGAGGACAAAAAAGACGGTGAGCTAAGCGGAAACACCACCCTGATAATCCGGGCGAAATACCTCGTCCAGAATGGATACTTCTCCTCAGAGAAGAGGGTCCTCACGGTAAAGGTGCCGATGAGGTATGTACTAATGGACCTAGACGACTGCAAGTATGGGTGAGCTTGACAGGATTAATCTATCGATACCGAAACCTTTTTATTCTTTGAAGTTGTTCCAATCTCATGCTCACCGCGCGGGAGAAGACACTAATCGCTGCCGTTGCAACCGTCATTGTAATCGTCTATTCACTTGCATGGATTCACGAGAACCCGTTTGTGACTGGCAGTTCCCTCCAAAACACCACCTTGAGGCCAGTCGTTGTTCAGGCTGACGGGAGTGCCATCTCTTCTGTCCTTGGAAACTGGACGGATCTCGGGATGGTGCACAGGGAATACGGCGGGAGCCACATTGAAGTGTTCATCACCTTTGAATCCAAGGCAATTAAGACGGTCTACGGCAGTGAGGTTCTCATTGATGGTCTCCTGGGAGTTGAAGTCCTCTCAAAATCCCGTTCCGTTGAAGTAACCGATGTCACCGTCGATGTGATTGCTGGAAAAAACGTCTGGCTTGGCGATCTCCTTCCCGATGATTACACGGGCTTCGCGTATTTCAAAGCCGTGGAGGGTCCCTACGTGGTGCAATCTTCCTGCTACAACGCTGATGCCAACAGGGAAGCCTGCATGGAGGCGCTTCTCCAGAGGCACAACTGGGGAGGAAAACTCGTCTTCTACACCTGGCCCGATTTCAACGTCGATGGCAACCCTC